>JAAYHJ010000013.1 GCA_012735465.1 Clostridiaceae bacterium | reverse complement strand
TTACAATAGTATTCACAAGAGATCCTCCTTTTCAAAGGTTTTTGATGGTGATTCTATTGTATCAAAAAGTGAGGATCTCTTGTTTTTTTATCCTTAAAATGTCCTACAATTATTTTACACTATGTCATTTTAACATTTAACAATTACTTATGTCAACACCTTTGTGAAAATTTATATCATGGAAAAATCGTACAATTATCACGAATGCGTTGACAAATGACTTTATCTGAAAGTATAATGAAATTAATATATCAGAAGTAATGTTAAGGAGGGGAAATTATGGCAAAGGATATACTAAACGATGAATTTCAATACACGGTACAGGAGCTATTGATTAGGAACAAAAGTATACTTGACTCTTTGACAAAATTCCAGGACTCAAATGCACGCACCAATCGGGCCATTGTAAAAGCTGCAACCCATTGCGGGTGCATAAAAATAAACGCATCAAAACAAATTTTTCCCGAAGACGGCAGTTTAGACGAAGCCCGAGATACTTTATCCACCCATCTGGAAGGTTCTTTATGTGAAAACTGCAGGGACATGATTGAAAAGGAAATAGGCCGAAACCTGTTTTACCTTGCTTCCTTGTGCAACCTGCTGGAGCTTAACATGTATGATATCATGATTAAAGAGCTTGACCGAATGAAAACGCTTGGGAAATATTCTCTAAGATAATTAGATTAATATAAATTAATATAAAAAATCAAAGAGATAGCCGTAAGGTACTTATCTCTTTTTTAATTTTTTATTAAACGGACGCTTAATCGCTGTTTTCCACGGCCACATCCAATGCTTCCTGGACACTGCTGACACCAATTATTTTCATATCACCGGATTGTTTTATATTTTTCATGTTTCCCATAGGCACTATGCATCGGCTGAATCCCAGTTTATTTGCTTCGTTCACCCGCTTACCCAAATGACTTATTGCACGCACTTCACCGGTAAGCCCAACTTCCCCCATCAGTATTGTTTGTGGAGGTATGCTTATATTTCTGAAACTGGAGGCAATGGAAGTAATTACTCCCAAATCGGCTGCCGGTTCATCAATGCGTATTCCCCCGACAACATTTATATAGGCATCCTGGTTCTGCAGATGCAGTCCAACACGCTTTTCCAGCACCGCCATTAGCATCATGATCCTATTGCTGTCAATACCGGTGGACATCCTGCGGGGAATACCAAAGCTTGTGGGCGTAACAAGCGCCTGTACTTCTGCCAGAACGGGCCGCGTTCCTTCCATTATACATACCACGCAGGAGCCGGGAACATTTTTAGGCCTTCCCGACAATAGCACCAGGGACGGATTATCCACCTCCACCAGGCCCCTGTCCTGCATTTCAAAAACTCCAATTTCATTTGTGGACCCAAACCGGTTTTTAACTGCCCTTAATATTCTGTAGGATTGATGCCTCTCCCCTTCAAAATACAGTACACAGTCCACCATGTGCTCCAGTACCCTGGGCCCTGCAAGGGTTCCTTCCTTGGTCACATGCCCTACCAGGAATACGGCAATATTGTTTTCCTTTGCAACTTTCATTAGGTTTACGGTAACCTCCCGCACCTGGCTTATGCTGCCGGGGGCGGAGGTCAGTTCAGGCTTGAAAATCGTTTGAACCGAGTCAACAATCACTAGCTGCGGTTTTACATCCAGTATGCTGCTGTGTATGGCTTCAAAATTTGTTTCGGACAGGAGCATAAGATTAGGGGTGGATATGCAAAGCCTGTCTGCACGAAGCTTAATTTGATTTACCGATTCTTCCCCGGAAACGTACAATATTCGGTTATTTATGCCAATGCTCTCACAAATCTGCAGCAGGAGCGTGGATTTGCCTATCCCGGGGTCGCCCCCTACCAATACAAGGGACCCCCTTACAATTCCTCCTCCCAGGACCCTGTCCAGTTCCTTTGTACCGCTCGAAAACCTTTCTTCCTTTGTAATTTCCACCTCATTCAAATGTACCGGGCTTGCTTTGACTCCAAATACGGACCTTTTTTTAACAGGCTCCTGTACCTCTTCCACCAGCGTGTTCCATTCCCCGCAAGCAGGGCACTTGCCCAGCCATTTTTGCGACTCATACCCACATTCCTGACATACAAACAATGTCTTTACCTTTGCCATTTTAATCACCACAGTCTTCATATTTTCCCCTTTTTGGCAAGCTCCAGGTAAACCAATACGTACATGGCATGGGACCAGGTAAGGGGTACAACCCATGCCGGTTCACCGGTTTCCTTGTTTACCTGCTCCGGCAGAAGCCCAAGGTAGGTCTTGTGGCTTGCCGCCCAGTCCAGGTATTCCTTTGCCTTGTCATAATTTCCTGTCCTTATATGATAAAGGGCCATCCATAAGGTGGTTAAAACCCACGGGTTACCGCCGATATAATTATCCGTTTCATACCGTTTAAGCCCTCCCACCCCATGGACTGTAAGATGTCTTTCAATTGCCTCTGCAGTGCTCCTAACCCTGGGGTCTTTGCAGTCAAAAACTTCAAAGGGCACCGAAACACCCAGCAGGCTTACATCTACCATTATATCCAATACCGATACCCATTTTCTATAGCCCTTTGGATTCAATATGATTTCCCTTTTACCCCCGTGCCCTTCAAAACCCCAGCCTTCAACGCTTGAATTAATACCCCTGTAAAACCTGTTTTGCTTTGCATCCCACAGCAGTTCTTCCATTGCCCTTTTAATGCCCCGGGCGGTGTTTTCCCAGCAGACCCGGTTTGGATTATCCATTTTTAAAATTTTGTCCATTTCTGCCGCAGCCATAAGACCTGCATATACGGCAGCTGCCGAATAGGTATGCTGTCCTATCCTTTCTTCCCATAAATCATAGGAAGCCCTTGGAAGACCGTTATCCTTATCTATGAAGCTTATCAAAAAATCCGCACCCTTTTGCACCGAAGGCCATACCCACTCAAGAAAAGCCCTGTTTTTTACAACATAATAATGCTGCAGCATTCCCCAAATCAGGGTTCCTGTTTCGTCAATTTGCAGGCCCCAGCAAGGGGCAAGGTTTCCGTCAAGATGATACCTCTGCTGCCAGGAACCATCCTCTGCCTGGGAATTTACCGCCCACTGGTAAAACCGTTCGACCAGGTCCGTATAGCCCGCATAATCCATGGCAGAGGTGATGAACGCCGCATCCCTGCCCCAGCAGTAAGCGTAACGCCCGCAGCGGGTAAAATGCTCATCTATTTCAGGTGCCGCCAATAATCCTCCGCTGGTTTTGTCGCTCATCAGTTTAAACACCAACAGGGACCGGCGGTATAAATCATCCAGGTCCCTTCTTTGGGTTGCCACCTTTTTACTTCTGTCGAGATAATTATACCAGTAGTTCACCGTATCATCCATGGGCACATCAGTATTGTAACTTCTTATTTTTTGGGCTTTTTTAATGCTTTCCTTAAGGGTATGGGCACAGCATATATATAAATTAATGCATTTTTTTCAAAGGGCCTAAATGTACCCAGTTCCCATGCCTGAACCGCACTGCCCGTCATACCTACGTCATTACCCCCATAAAAATCCGAACGCTGTGCCGCATTATACGGGTCATCCGTAATTTGAAAGCCCACGACCCTGCTGCTCCCTGCAACGGCAATATAATAATTATGCCGGTAGTGCACAATACAGTCAGAATTAAAATCAAACAAGGTGCTCCTTAAATCCGTATTATTGGTAATAAGGCTGGAATAGGCCAAGAAATTAATGGTCTTTTCATGGGGACTTATATTTTCTATTTCTATACTCCGTATCAATATATCATCATCTATCAGCACAAAATCTATGCAGGTGACATTAAAGCCTGCTTTCACGTTCCTAAACATGGTTTTTAACACATTTGTATCTTTTATATACTGCTGGTTTATTTCCCATTCTTCACTATGCAGCCATTTTGTACTATAGCTGACCCCGGGCGTGTATATGCCCATCTTAAAAACATCTATGTGCTGGGGATAGTCTATGTGGGGCCAAAACAGCCGCACCAGTTCCCCTTTCCTGTCTATACAGCCCAACATGCCGGAATTTCCAATAACCGCATCATTAAAATATGTTTTCATGAGCCTTCCTCCAGACAATAACCTTTTTAAATATTTTGCCCTATCGTATAAGCAGAATACCCATCGCTGCCGAACAAATTACTGCAACTATGGGACTCATGTGAAACTTTTTTACTGCAACCAGCACTATTGCAAATATGGCAAGGGCTCCATAATCCACTTGTATCCCTTGAAACAAATTAACAGGTTGTCCCATCAGAAGATATTTAATTTTTTCCAATGGAAGCTCTTCTTTAAATATGGACATTTCAGAAAAGAATATCACCGCCGACCCAATGAGGCCAATGGTCACAGGGCGCACCCCCTGCAGCACGGCTTCCACGCTTTTACTTTCTTTAAATTTAATAAAAAAGTGGGCTACCAAAAGGATGAGGATAAAGGACGGCAGCGAAACCCCAAGGGTTGCAAAAAAAGAGCCCCAAAAGCCTGCTACTTTTACTCCCACATACGTAGCTGCATTAACTGCCAATGGCCCCGGTGTCATCTGGGAAACAGCCACAATGTCCGCAAACTCCCGGGCATCCAACCACCGGTTTGCCTCAATCTCCTGCTGAATTAAGGGAATCATTGCATAGCCTCCGCCAAAACTAAAAAGGCCTACTTTAAAGAAAGACCAAAATAATTTTAAATGAACCATAAAATCACTTCTTTCTGCTAACCTTGTATATTATAAGCCCTGCTATGGCCCCTGCAATAATCACCAGCGCAGCATGTACATCAAAAACCACCATTGCAATGAAAGCTGCCGCGGCAAGGAATATACCGATTTTATCCCGCAGGGTTGCCCTGGCCAGTTTAAATGCAGAAATTCCAATCAATGCAACCACCCCGGCACGCACGCCCGTAAAAGCCCTGCGGATTATTATATTATCCCCTATATTAAAAAGCAAATACGCAATTGCCAAAATGGTAATAAAAGAAGGAAGAATGACCCCCAGGGCCGCTGCAAAAGCCCCCGGCATCCCCCCAATCTTATACCCAATGAAAATGGAGGTATTAATGGCAATCACTCCCGGCACCGATTGAACAATGGCAAACACATCAACTATTTCTTCTTCACTAACCCACCGGTTCTTATCCACAACCTCCCTTTGGATAATGGGAAGCATTGCATATCCTCCGCCAATGGTAAAGGCCCCAATGCGGAAAAAAACAAGAAACATGTTAAACAGCGTTCTTAGTTTATCCTTATTCAAATTATCCCGCTCCCTCTTTAAAAAAATCCGCTTTGCGGCTTTAGCTTATCTTTATTTATTCTAACACAAAACTCAAAAATAAAAAGGCCTCTCAAAAATAAAGAGGCTTTTATAAAAATAAGAGCCTTTTTACACCTTACCTGTTAAAATATTTCATCAATGCAATATAGATGGCCCATGCAATTTTTTTCTGATAATTTTCTGTCTGAAGCAGTTTTTCTTCCGTTGGATTGGATAAAAAGCCGCACTCTACTATAACCGCCGGCATGGAAGGCTCCCTGAGCAAATAAATATCCTGCGTCGCCTGTTTTGCCTCCCGGGTATTCCCATTATCCAGCACTTCTATAAGCTCCTTTTGTATCAGCTCCCCCAGTACCTTGCTTTCCTCATTATTTGCCGAATAAAATACCTGTGCCCCATAGTATTGGGGTTGTTCAAACTTATTCAAGTGAATGCTTATAAATGCATCCGCATTGCTTTCATCCATTATTTTTTTCCTGTTTCTTAAATCGGAATTCTTTTTCTCCCTTATAGTTTTTTTATCCGGATCATGAATGGAAAAATCATCGGCCCTTGTCATTATGACAACTCCGCCGCTTTGTTCAATCAGTGCCTGTAGCTTTTGTGCAATCTGAAGGTTGATATCCTTCTCAACGACCCCCGATACGCCTACGGCCCCTCCATCAGGCTCCCCATGCCCGGCATCTATTACCACTACTTTATTGGTTGTCGGTAGTGCCATTGTTGGGATATACTTGGTGGAGTAAAGGTTAAAAATCATATAGGAAAGAACGCATATGAGTACAATTAACAGGAGATTAGTCCTCCTAATCACCATAATCATAGGCATATTCACCTCATATACAAAGACTTAATCCCGCATAGTTTATAACTATTCTTACCCATGGTGATATATGCCTACTTTTGTTCCTAACCTCTACGCCTATCCTTCACCCAAACGCTTCCTTTAATGCTTTTTGCCTTTCTCTTTACCTCTGCAGCAATTTCTGAAACCTGGTGGTAGCTGTAAAGCGTACGGTGTTCATTGGTAACAATTGCTATTGAAATAGTCATAATGGGATATTCTATGTTGTTCCCCAACCGGTCCGTAGTAACAATATAGCCCCTTTCAACATCTTTCGGATTGTATAAATCCAATATCTTTTTATCAAAATCGGCAATTATTCCTTCAGCAATTTTATTCGCTTTGTCCGGTGTGGTAATGATGACATAATCGTCTCCCCCAATATGGCCAATGAAGTCTTTATTTGAAGCAAAGGCATTAACATTGTCCTGAAGTATGTCTGCAGTTAATTTTATCACTCTATCTCCGTTGGCAAAACCATATACATCATTATAAGGTTTAAAATTGTCCAAATCTATGTACAGTACGGCAAATAGCTCATTTTGTGCTATACGGCTGTTTATCTCCGCCTGTATTTCGATATTGCCCTGCAGTCCTGTGAGAGGATTAGCTGCGCGATTTCTGCTTATCCTCTTTAATGTGTTTCGCACCCTGCTTAGAAGCTCCCTCGGATTAAAGGGTTTCGTGATATAATCGTCAGCACCGAGCTCCAAACCCCTTAATTTATCTTCTTCCTTATCCTTTGCAGTTAGCATTATAATAGGCATAAGGTTGTTACTCTCATCATCCCTTAAAATACTGCAAACCTCAAATCCATTAAGCCCTGGCATAACAACATCCAGCAGCACTAAATCCGGTTTTTCCGACCTGACCTTAAGAAGGCCTTCTTCTCCCCCAGAAGCGCAAATTACCTCATAACCCGCATCCTTTAATATATCCGATATCAACTTTAACATGAACTCCGTATCATCAATAACCAATATCTTTTTTTTAAACATACAATAACGCCTCTCATCAATAGTGAACTTAAAAATTAACAATTAGTAATTTACATATTTATATGATGCAACTGTAGTTGTCTTGTCAAATTTGCTAATATTAATTTATATCATATTTTTTATTTATTAACAATACCTATCATATATCACATTTTTTTAATACACTCCTAATTTTACCGTAATTTTGCTTAATTTTATACAAATACTGCGAATTAAAATAAAAAATGTTATTTTTTTTAACAGCGCTATAAAAAAAAAATAACCAAAAGCATCAAATACTCTTGGCTTCATGCGCTTTTATCAAAAAATAAAATCCCCATAAGCTTTGCTGTCAAATCTTTAGGGATTTTACAATTGGAGGCGCCACCCGGATTTGAACCGGGGAATAAAGGTTTTGCAGACCTCTGCCTTACCACTTGGCTATGGCGCCTTATGCCATATTAAAAAATAAAAGACATTATTGTCTTTAATAAATAAAATAAATGGAGCGGAAGACGGGATTCGAACCCGCGACGTTCACCTTGGCAAGGTGACGCTCTACCACTGAGCCACTCCCGCACACATCATATATATAGTGAATAATGGTGCCTCCGGGCGGAATCGAACCACCGACACGGGGATTTTCAGTCCCCTGCTCTACCGACTGAGCTACAGAGGCAAATTGGCGACCCGGAAGGGGCTCGAACCCTCGACCTCCAGCGTGACAGGCTGGCATTCTAACCGACTGAACTACCGGGCCACTCTATATTTTAAAATTTTGGTGGGCACAATAGGGCTCGAACCTATGACCCCCTGCTTGTAAGGCAGGTGCTCTCCCAGCTGAGCTATGCGCCCTCCAATAATGTCGCTGTGTCAGCGACAAATATTAGTATACAGAATTACTTACTTAAAGTCAAAACACCTTGAACCTATTTTTCTTGATATAGATAAACTATATAAAGATTTCTTCCCTTATCTTGATATTCCTTGTATAATCTTAAAATATTAACCGTATAATGATACAAAATAACGCCTAACTGCTTGCAGCTTCCAGCAAATGCTCAAGCTCTTGCTTATTAAAACGATATATCTCATTGCAAAAATGACATGTAACCTCTGCTTTGCCCTGTTCTTCAATAATTCCCTTCAGCTCTTTTTTACCTAAACTGATCAGGGCACTTTCAATCCTTTCCCTGGAACAGTCACAATTATACCCTGTATTCACCGTATCCGTCCTGCTCCATTCAAATTTATTCAACACTTTATCCAGCATATCTTCTGCTGTCATCCCACCGCTAATCATACTGCTTACCGGGGGTATCTGCGCAAGGGTATTCTCCAATATATCAATGGTTTTGTCATCCGCCCCGGGCATCAACTGGACAATAAAGCCGCCGGCTGCCTTCACGGACAAGTCCACGTCAATCAATACACCCAATGCAACAACGGAAGGGATTTGCTCGGACCGGGCATAATAAAAAGTTAAATCTTCCGCTATTTCTCCGGAAACAAGGGGCACCCTGCCCACATAGGGCTCTTTCAGCCCAAAATCCCTTACAATACTCAGATATCCATTCTTTCCTACCGCTTTTCCCACATCCAGTTTACCATCCGGCTTTAAAGGTAAATCTACATGGGACTGATGCACATATCCTTTTACATTAGCCTTGGAATCGGCAACGGCTACTATCCCTCCCAGCGGTCCGTCCCCCTTAATCTGTAAGGTAAGGGTATCCTGCTCACCTTTTAGCATGGAACCCATCATTGCTGCCGCTGTCAATGTTCTTCCCAAAGCGGCGGTAGCAACCGGGCTGGTATCATGTATTTGTCTTGCTTTATTTATCATATCGGTCGTAATGGCAGCAAAAGCCCTTACGGTACCGTCCTTTGTCAGTGCCTTAATAATATAATCCTTCATTACTTACCTCCATTATTCTTAACCCAATAATTTTTACAAATTAAAAAATCCCTGTACAATTATAAATTATACGGGGATTAGTGGCTACTATAGCATTTTATAATTTATAGAACCATCCGACTTTCTATATCTATATAAACTTCCATGCCGGTAAAGTTAACCAACCTTAACAACATTAGAAGCTTGTGGTCCCTTCGCACCTTGAATTACTTCAAATTCTACCTCTGCTCCTTCGTCAAGGGTTTTGTAGCCCTCCATTTTAATTGCTGAAAAATGTACGAATACATCTGTTCCTGTTTCACTTTCGATGAATCCGTAGCCCTTTTCACTGTTAAACCATTTTACTCTGCCTCTTTGCATAAAAAAATACCTCCTAAACTTTATAACGTAGTTAAAAAATTCCTTTAACTACAAATTACAGTCTATCACATTGTCACGGCTTTGTCAACGCATTGTTTTGCTATAATGAAAAGTCTCTCACTATTTTTTTGGGCCTTATCAAAGGTAAACGGCTCGTAACATCCCAAAAAAGCCAGCCCCGCCTGTTTCAATAAATTTTTTACGGTAGATATTTTATATGCCCTTTCCCGATGAATTTCATCTATCCTCCTGTATTTTTCACCTTCCCGTACAAAAAAGGTCAGGTAAAATTCACATATTTCAGTTTTTTCATCATAATTATTATCCCACACATAAAAAATTTCATCCTCTTCAACGGCAAAGGTATTATTACCCAATATTTTTTTCAACTTATAACGGGAATTAAGGTCAAACAGGAACAAGCCGCCCGGGTTTAAATAATTTGATACCAGCTTAAAGGTTTTTAAAAGTTCTTCTTCGCTTAGGAGGTAATTAAGGCTATCCATCAGGCAAAGAACCGCATCCACGGTTCCATACAGCTCAAATTCTGTCATGTCCTGCATAAGATATAATATATCAAGCCCTAATTTATCGGTTTTGGACAATGCCACATTAAGCATATCGGCAGACAAATCCAGCCCTATCATTTCGTATCCGCGCTGGGCCATCCTTGTACATATATTGCCTGTGCCACATGCCAGCTCCAAAACAAGCTTTGGCTTAACATTAAACCTGTTAAAAACTTCCTGAATATAATCAACCCACCTGTCATAGTCCACATCCTGCATTAAACGGTCGTAAATATATGCAAATCCCGAATAGCACTCCATTAATTTCTTCCTCCCGCATTTTTATCCGATATGCGCTCCAATATCTTTTTATAACCGCCTGCCCCATAATTCAGGCAGCGGTTCACCCTGCTGATTGTAGCCGTACTGGCACCGGTTTTGCTAACAATATCCGAATATACATAACGCTCCTTTAACATCTTTGCAACCTGCAGCCTTTGGGCCATGGCTTTTATTTCGGAAATGGTGCACAAATCTTCAAAAAACTCGCGGCATTCTTCCACTGTCTCCAAAGATAGTATTGCTTCAAACAATTCATCCGTATGTTCATCCCATATCTTTGAATTCATTTGAACACCCCACCCCGTTTAAAAATAATAGGTATTTTAATTAATTTTATAATATTAAATTATTAAAGTAAACATCATACTTTTTAGTTTACGTATCTTTTTCTAGAGAAGTCAAACATATGTGACACAGACCCCTGAAAAAATCTCTAAATGCTGCACGTTTCTAAAATTACTAATAATTATTTTGTCAAGGAGTAAAGCGACAGCGATCCTTGATTAAATAATTA
>JAAYHJ010000002.1 GCA_012735465.1 Clostridiaceae bacterium | reverse complement strand
TTTTCTGCTGCAAAATTTACTATTTGTCTACTTATCTTATGGTCTTGGTCTTTCATCCATCGTTGTTCTTTATCTGATATTTGTTTTATATTTTTAAGTTTTTTAGCTTTACCTAGTTTTTGACGCACTAGCCATTTAAATATCCTTTCTAATATATAGGTTAACATAAAGTATAACATATATTAGAAAGTATTTCAGCGGTACATGTTGGTTAGCAAACTATACTTTGTCAAAAATGTTTTTTGCATTATATTATAGTTGTAGCACTAGCAGTAATAGATATTCGTACTTCATACATTTTGGGGTTACGCTTTTGACATCAACACCACCCACTTCATATAGGTCGAGTTGATGGAATTGATGTCTGTGAGTCATTTTATAAAATCATATGTTCAAAGAAACATGTCGACGTTTAGTTCTCTGTGAAATCAACATCGTCGATGCTCTTGTCAATGGCATGGCGGAGTATTTTCTTTGAATTATTCTTAATGAATTCCTCCTCGCGGATCTTTACCTTTCTGATGGCCTTATGCGGTGCCATTCTGCTGTTTACACGCTTTATCTCTTTATTGAAGTATGCATTGATAGCCTGCGTACCCTCAATACCTTTTAATTTGAGTAATTGGTAATCCGGAAATATCTCGGCAACGATAACTTCCTTATTGTTCCGGTTCTTTGTTTCCCCTGCATAAACAACAACCTCTGAAACGCCGGTTATCCTCTGTATCTCTTGTTCGATCTCCTCAGGATATACATTCTTCCCATTACTCAAAATGATGATATTCTTCAGTCTGCCGGTAATAAATAACCAGCCCTCATCGTCGAGCTTTCCGTAATCTCCTGTCATGAAATAACCATCTTCATCGAATACCGCGGCAGTAGCATCAGGATCCTTATAATACCCAAGCATGACATTTGGTCCCTTTACACAGATCTCTCCTTCTCCGTTTTCATCAGGGTCTTTGATCTTGACCTGCTCACCTATTATCGGTAGTCCGACACTGCCCTTTTTCTGGTACTTATTTCTGTTACATGAAACCAAAGGCGAACACTCGGTTATGCCATACCCGTTAAGAATAGTTATCCCAATGGCATCAAACATGTCTATTATATCCTGGTTGATGGCCGCACCTCCCAAAATGATCATCTCCAGCTTGCCTCCGAAATTATCCAGTATGCTTCTAAATAAAACGCGCCGTAAATCAATTCCTATTTTCCTTAAGAAATTGCTGACTTTTATCATGCGTTTCAGCGTACCAGCTTTCCCGTTTTTCTGTGCGGTGGTCCAAATCCTTTTATACATGGTTTCTACAAACAACGGCACCAGGACCAAGTGACTGGGCTGTTGCTCCTTCATTTCGCTCATGAAATATTTAAGTCCGCTGTTAATAAAGATGGTGCAGCCCTGAGCAAAATGTCCCACAAAAACCACAGTAGAGCAATAGGTATGATGCGGTGGAAGCACCGCCATGGTTTTAGGTGTTATTGCAAAGAGATACATGCCCTGTGTCATGTCTGAAACTATATTTTTCTGGGAAAGCATAACGCCCTTACCTTTGCCTGTTGTTCCTGATGTGAATACGATGGTCGCAAGCTTGTCTGGATCTATTTCATAATCATAGTATGAATTATCGCCGTTTTCGAATTTTGTCTTCCCCTTTTCAATCAGAACCGAGAGCTTGAGGGCCGATTTCATATTCGGCTCACCCATGCATATATAGGTCTTTAAAGCGGGAACGCTGTCACCGATCTGCATGATCTTTTCTTCGACAGAAGTGCTGTAAACAATATATTCACACTCGGCAAAATTGAGTATCCCTGTTAATTCATCAAGAGGCATATCCTTGTCTACCGGAACCACGATCGCTCCTGTGGCCATCATGGCATAATAGCTGCAAATCCAGTTATAGGATGTTTCGCCTATAATAGCGACCTTTTTATCAGTACAACCCATAGATATCAATTCTGTACCCATATTCCGTACATCGTCACGTACTTGGCTGAAGGTCACATCAACAGTTTTGGTATCACGGGGATCTTTTTTATAGGAGTATGCTATTCTATCGGGATATTTCCTGGCTACATTTTCAACCATTACCCGGAAATTTTCAAAGACTGTGGTCTCGTACAGTGGATATTTTATATCAGCATTCATTCTCATTGATACCCCTTTCCTTACATCTGTGAATCGATAATTAATTGCAACAAATTATTCTTAACGATAATTTTATTATAAGATAATTTCAAATTTAGGAAGTAAATGTTGTTCTATAAGACTGTTTATGATCATGTTTTGATTTGAATTTGTGAAAACCTTGTTTTTTATTATTCTTCTTTAATTCTCTAAAGAAATTTTGATAAGCTTTATCTAAATCTTTTAAACTGTTTTGTAAGGCGAATTTATCTACTTCTCTTAATCAAGGCAACTGCTTCTTTAAATTTGTTAAATCTGCAGAACAAGAACAATAATTCATTGTTTTCTTTTCTTTTTTATATAATTCTATCCTTTTTGCCAGATAATAGTTATATATAAATCTCGCACAACCGAAGGTTTTTGCTAATTGTATTTCTTGTTTTTATTTGGATATAATCTGAATTTATATGTCTTATCCATAGATAAATTCACCTACTTTTCTTCTTGAGATTGTATATAATTTCTTATCTGTTCTTTAGTACTTTCACTAACTGTTGCCACAAAATAAGAAGGATTCCATAAATGCCCACCCCAAAGTTGTTTCTTTAATTCCGGATACTGTTTAATAACATCTTGCACTTACACCTTTTAATGTCTTTATTATATTTGGTATATAATGTTGGGGCGAATAATCTATAAGCAAATGCACATGGTCCATATTCGCATTAAATTTCAATATGGTAAATCCATTTCCCAAAGCTATATTATATATTAAATCCTTTAATGCATATTATGCCTTCTAAAATTTTGTATCTATATTTCACACACCATACTATATGATACTGAATAGGATATACATATCCACGTCCATGATGTATTATTGACATATGTTACCACTCTCCAATACTATAGTAACATATGCATTGTAAAAATGTCAATTATTATCAGTACTTATACTAGTTATTAAACAACATATGTTATACTGTTGCCTTACTCATGAATAAATTCACGAGTGTGCGGCAACTCGTTCATCAATAATCATACCGTGTATCCCTCATCATGATTCATGCGCACGTTTAATAATTTCAGTAAGGTATTTTACTGTGTCTACAATTGCATTTTCACTATTGATAATTACCGCAATATCTTCTGCCCGTCTTATTACCTTAGAATCGTCCATGTCGGAAAACGCCTTTGCAAGTGCTTCTTCGGTGACTTCTTTTTCACGCATTGGCTTTAAGCCGTAACCAAATCTGTATAAGCGCTTTGCCCAAAACGTCTGATCGACTGAAAACGGAATAATCATTTGCGGCTTGCCCGCTCGAAGCGCAGCTGCCATCGTTCCCACGCCACCGTGATGAATGATTCCCTTCACATGCGGGAACAGCACTGAATGGGTCGCAGCCTTTACAGTACAGATAAGATCATCGCTTTCACATATAATACCGCTGTTTCCTGTTAAGATGACAGCACGGTTGCCGGTCGTTTTCAATGCTGCTCGGAGTTTTTCAAGAAACCTTGCCGGACTGGCAAGCGGCATGCTGCTAAAGGTAACAGCTACCGGCGATTTTCCCGCCGCAAGGAACCGTTCAATTTTTTCCGGGAGCTTTTCACCTTCGCTGTCGAGGAAGAAGAACCCCGGCATAAAAACATGCCCGTCCCAGCTGTTTACTTCCGGGAAAAGAGCACGGCTTACAGGATATACAGTAGGTATTTCCTTTCTGCCATCTGTGTATGTATAAATCCCTGCCTTGCGTTTCGGCAGCTTCAGCACCTTTTCCCGGAAATCGTTGATCAGTTGAATCTGCAAGCTTTCAGCATATTTATTGATATGATAGGTGGCTTTGTTCAGCCATTTGCCCAGGTTTTTTGCTGTGATGGCAGGATTGGCAAACTCGCTTATCGGGTATGTAACCGGCACCGGCGGCATGCTGACGCACGGGATTCCAAGCTTCAGCGCAATGTCTACCGTGCCCAAAGCCTTTGGATGGTATATGATTACATCGGCATCGCTTGCTGCTGAAAAAAATTCCTCCAGCGTCTTCCGATATGCCGGGTTGATAATATTTTTGGAGTAGCGAAACGCCAGTTTCAAATTCTTAATCGGATGCTCGAGAATGGCCTTTCCTTCAGGTGACTCAGCAATAGCCATCAGATCAGATGTTGTCGGAACAAAACCAACACCGTTGGATTCAACAAATTGACGAAAACTCTCTCCGGCACAGATCAAAGCCTGGTGCCCTTCTTTGACCAGCTCTTTTCCCAAAGCAACATATGGTTGGACATCTCCACGGGTGCCCAAAGTAAAAAAGCAAACCTTCATACAGTTCCCTCTCCTGAATTCAAGTTAAACATTACACTGAATAAATATATTAAATATATAGCCCATTTTCAAACCAATCATCGCCAACATCCAGCCCCACCGCACGACCACTTTACACATTTTACCTCTTTAGGTCGAATAGACTGAATTGATGTAATCCAGAAAATCAATGCTTAAAGCCTTTTTATCGAGACACTCTTCCTTCAATGACATTTTCGGTTTTTAGCTTACTTTGCCTTCTCAGGAATTGTAATACCCATTTTTATAGCTCCAGCGCGAAGCAGGGCAATCTTTGCACATACAGGACCGGTCAACTCATACAGGACTGAAGATGATAAAATAATTGTCAAAAGCATATTGCCCATAGTTTCGGATATAATTCTTTTGCCCAAAAAAGCGAGTCCAATAGCTACCCCTGCTTGTGGAATTAAAGCTAAGCCTAAATAATTTCTTACCTCCTTTGAGGTTTTCGCTATCACACATCCCAGGTAAGCACCAAGATATTTTCCAACAATCCGTATTATAAAATAGGATATGCCTACTATTCCCAGGGTACTGAACGAGCTGATATCTAAATTCATTCCTGATACAACGAAGAATATTGACAAAATAGGTGGAGTGAATCTTTCAACTTGCTTATATAATTCCTTATCTTTAGTCATGTTGATATAGGTGGTGCCAAACAGCATACATGGAAGTAAGGGAGAAATTTCCACCGCAGCGCATAGACCCGCAATTCCAAGAAGAAGTGATATAGTTAATATTAGTCGATTATCTTCACTCCGTTTTGGAGTCATTAGCTTGCTTAAGATTGCTCCGCTTATAAAACTGATTGCTAAAGCACCAATATTATAAACTATGGGCATGATGATTTCAGAAGGAGAAATATTTGCACCGATATTAGCGTTGACAAAAGCAGAAGCTATGCTGAAAGCAATGAGACATACAGCATCATCAAATGCAACTACCTGTAATAATGTATTAACAAGATTACCACGTGCATGATATTGCCGGATTGTGACCATTGTGCTTGCCGGTGCAGTCGCCGTTGCAATTGCTCCCAAAAGCAGACAAAAGCTCCAATCCAAATGGAATATATAATGTACAGAAAAAGTCACAAAGATTCCAGCTAATAAAGATTCAAATAAAGTAATCACAATAACACCAAATCCAGTTTCTTTAAAATTCTCTATCTTGAAAAAGCGGCCTACGCCAAACGCGATGAAGGCTAAAGCGATGTCGCTAATAAACTCCATGTTGTCAACCATTTCATGTGGAATCAAATTCAAAACATACGGCCCTATCAGGATACCGGAAATAATATAACCAGTTACATCGGGCAGCTTTGCCAGCTTGGTAATACGAGTAAGTAAAAATCCAGCAAGTAAAATAACTGATAAAGAAATAAGAACAATAGTTGTGTCATTTAAATGATTAAAAAAGTTACCCATTGATGAACGCTCCTTTACAACACGATATTTTCAAATGCGGCTAAAAACAAACACGTTAAAGTCCAATATGATGATGAGAGTAAACAGCTAAAAAGATAAAGGAGTTTAAAAAACTTTGATCATCACGAAAGCAAAGCATATCGAATTTCCTCAACATAATCATGGCAATATTCCATTGATTGCCATTTTTATTGAGGGTATATATATACGATGAATTACTTAAATCTGCTAAAAAGCAAATTGGTAAACAAAAAAACATGAGTGCAATATTATCTAGAAAACTCCTACCCATCCTGACTGTTCCTTCCCCAATTTAACAATTCTCTTGTAGTGCGAATCATGATCGTACCAGTTTTTTTGACACCTGAAAATATTAACTAAAGTAATCTGAAGAATTAGGTAGTGGCATAATAATATTAAAATTAAGAACATGACATACAAATATAAGTTTTTGCTTCATTATCACTGTCTCCTTACCTGATTTATGCTATCATTATACTCCTAAATCTCCTAAAGTAAATTTATCCTTAATATTTTTATTTTATTATAATAACATTTCGTTATAATTGGAGATGGGCAAGATAACTGACATTAGACTTTATACCTTATTAGAGGTGGTTAAGTTTAACAGTTCAACCGGCCTTAACTCATCATATAAAACAATTAGAGAAGAACTCGACATTAAAATTTTCTATCTTGTTGATAAAGAGATTAAGCCTACAAAGGAAGGAAATATCGTTATTCAGTATACCGTAGAAATATCGTCTTATATGAAAAGGATGAAGCAGTGTATTCTGGTTATACAACGCACAACCATAACAATAATTTCTGATTCTTATAAATAATCTTTATAGTATGCTTAAAATTACGAAATAAACTTAGCCTTCATTGAAGGAAAAGTTCAAGATCTCGCATTAATTCACTTCTGCTTGACACATACTCCTTAATATTGGTAGTGTCCAACAACAACTCCTTGGTCAAAAAAGTATGGTAACCATAAACGAATTAAAAAAACAGCCTTTAATTCTTAGCAGGCCATCGTCGGAAACAAGAAATTTTTGTTTGTTGCACATTTTGAATGTAGAAAATGTCACTTGATGATTTTGTCCAACAAATGGCAACAAATGGGGACGGGGCAATTATTGTACAATTAACAAAACTATCCCAACCGTTTTAATTTAATGCTTTTGTACAATTATTGCCCCGTCCCCAAACATTGTTACACTTGTTTATAATGGTTTACCGGATTTAGGTCAGAAGGGCCCAGCCCTAACTCCAAAACCAGGTAGTTTCGCATATCATAACACAGGTCGCATTTCCCTGCATACTCTTCTTTTGGTTTATATCCATATTCCTTTGCGGCAAGTTCAAGAAAACCCCTTATACCCACAGATTCCAGGCTGTTAAATATCCGGTATTTTCTGGGGTCCACACCATGCACCAGTTCCCTTAAGGGAATTGAAAAGCCCGGACACGACTGTGGAATAAAGTTTCCGTACAAATCAATGTGAAAGTGATAAATTCCCGATAGCAATTTGCATGGTTTTGATTCTTTTAAAATTTGCTCGAAAGTCTGCTTTTTCATAATAGGTTTATACGTTTTTAAAGCGCGTCCCTTCAAATTCAGCCCATACTTTTTTAGCAACTTCATCATATAATCATGTCCGAAAAGCTGCTTATACTCATCAAGAGAATGGGGCTTTTTATCATCCATCGCATCAATATCATCCCAGAATTCCATCAACCAGGGGAATACGTTCATCCCTGCCTTTGAACAGGCCTTAATTAAAGCCTTCACTTTCCAAAATGGAATATATTCATTGTGGAACGGGTCTATGGATATAAGCAGCGTGTTTACTCCGTGTTTTTTTAACTCTTTAAGTATGTCATTTGTTGATGTTTCATCCCTGTACCACGAGGAATTTGTTTCAATATACTCAATTTCAATATTGTTTTTCCGGGCAGCATCAAGGACATCCAGAATCTTGTCAGGCTTAAGAAGTGGTTCACCGCCACCAATATGTACTTGATAGCAACCTAAACTCCTTAATATTGAAAATATCTCATCGGCCATAGCGGATGTCATATAGTCATCAGGCCACTTTGGAGAACAGGAATAGCAGCAGTGTTTGCATATAGAAGTACATTTATAATTTGTGATTATACCTCCCGATACCAGGCAGTCAATCTTTAGCATGGTTAACCTCCCTCATGATACTGTCACATTTTTTATGGCTTTTTCACACTCTTTACCTATACCCCCTCGCTACGCACTCCACATAGCTCGAGCGGATAGAATGAATGCCATTTGGGTATGTCCGTTCTTGGAAACATATCCACTGCGTTTTTGTAGCTATCAGTAGGCAGGAACACATCGACTCTTAATAATTACAATATTTATTTAGTTAATAATTTCGCCTTTGTTATTAGCTAATTTTTCATGCCATTCTCCTTGCTCATTAGTTGTCAATTTCGCCCACTCTGTTACTTCACCAATAATTTTTAAAGGTTCTTTGGAGCGATATGAACGGGTTAAGTTACCAGGGAACTTTTTATCAGTGACATTAGGGTCGTTTTCAAATTCACCAGTTGTGTAGTCTGGATAGAGCGAATACGTTTTTTGATGGTCAGGCGGGGATGGGTTTAACCCCGCCTTAAATACAAATGTGATTTTGTGTGGGTCTGCTGTTCCATCCTCACGTCGCTCTCCGATAATT
>JAAYHJ010000012.1 GCA_012735465.1 Clostridiaceae bacterium | reverse complement strand
ACCGGGACGTACGATGGTTTGAGTGCTGAAATTATTAAAACCATACTCAAGCAATTTAATGGTATCTTCATATATTTGAAGTTTGCCGTCCACTGCTTTTCCGCCCATTACAACTGTAATCAGCTCTATTCTGTTTTTGCGGGCCGCACCAGCAAGGGTATAATTTGCCTGGTCTGTATAACCTGTTTTTATTCCGATAGCAGGTTCGTAATAGTAGTTGTAACTTTTGGTAGCGCGGTATTTGTTTATCAGGTGGTTTGTGTTGGAAAGATACCTTTTTTCCTTATATTTTTCTGTGGGTTCAATTTCATAATAACTGGTACTGACTATTTCCCTGAACTTTGGTATTGTCATAGCATGTTTAGCTATCATAGCCATGTCATAGGCAGTGGTAACATGTTCATCATCGGGCATTCCATTGGTATTTGTAAAATGAGTATTTATTGCGCCTAGTTCTATTGCACGCTGGTTCATCAGGTTCACAAATTCATCCATGCTGCCTGAGATATACTCACCAATAACGTTTGCTCCGTCATTTGCAGAGGCAACCATTAGTCCGTATAGCAAATCTTCCAGAGAGAGTGTTTCGCCCGGCAATATGCCTATATGAGACCCACCGGGTCCAACACTTGTAACCGCATCAAGGCTTGCGGTAACCATATCCTTTAGGTTGCCTCTTTCCAATGCTAAAACTGCTGTCATAATTTTAGTGATACTTGCAGGATACATTTTTTGATGCATGTTGCGTTCATAAAGGATTCGCCCGCTGGCACTGTCAATAAGTATGGCTGCAGGACAGTCTATTTCCGGTGCTTCGGCGGCATACGAAAGTACAGGGATGTAATAAGTGAAGCATAAAATAATGGTAATGATAATAGCAGTTTTTTTATACATGGATACCTCCCTTGTCCGTTACATAATACCCTATCTAGTATAACAAAAAATGCGTAATATTTACAGAAATTTTTTAAAATTTATAGCTACATGAGAGGAAATCAGTGAAAAATGGAGAATATTTAAAATGTAAGAATTCTTTTCTGCAAACTACATAAGGCTTTAAGAGGGGTCTGTTTGCTATGGATGGCTGGACAAAAAGGGAACGGTTTTTTTGTATTGTTTCCGCTATTTTGTTCATTGCTTGTATAGGTATGGTAATGTTATATTATAATAAAACCGAGACTGTCCAATTAAGCTTAAAGGATGCCGGTGAATTGCAAAAGGAGATGGGCTATCAACCTGAGGTGTCGCAGCAGGAGCCGGAGGACAAGGAGCCAAAAAAGATAATGGTTCATGTAAAGGGTCAGGTTCGCAATCCGGGAGTGGTAGTTTTAGATGAAGGGAAAAGGGTATGGGATGCTGTAAAAACGGCAGGAGGCGCATTGGATACGGCAGATTTAAATGCTGTCAGCCTGGCACTGCCCTTGAGGGATGGACAAGATGTATATATCCCTGCCAAGGGAGAGGTTGATAATTATTCCCAGATGGCATTAGCCCATGGTACCATGAATGAAAAGGATTCCAGGATTAATATTAATACTGCCGATGAGGATGAATTGATGAAATTGCCCGGTATAGGTCCTGCTACATCAAAGAAGATTATAGATTTCAGGGAACAAAACGGCGGTTTCAAAAAAATTGAAGATATAAAAAACGTACCGGGCATAGGAGATAAAAAATTTGAGCAGATTAAGGACTTGATTGATGTCTATTAAGGAGGGGCTTGGTTTTGAAAATATTGATTGTAGATGACGAAAAACTATTGGTAAAAGGGATAAGATTTAATTTTGAACAAGATGGTTATCAGGTTGAAGTAGCTTATGACGGAGAAGAAGCATTAAGGCTTGCAAAGGATAAAAGTATTGATTTAATAATACTTGATTTAATGTTGCCGAAGATAGATGGATTAACCGTATGCCAAAAAATACGGGAATTTTCTAATGTTCCCATAATAATGCTTACGGCAAAGAATGAAGATATTGATAAAATACTTGGACTGGAATACGGAGCTGATGATTACCTTACAAAACCATTTAATATCTTGGAACTTAAAGCCAGAGTAAAAGCAATACTAAGAAGGGCAACAGCTTCCGGCCATGATTCAAAAAAATCTTATGTTACGGTTGGGGATATAGAACTTGACTATAACTCCAGAAAAGTACGAATCAGGGGGAAGAATGTAAGCTTAACGGCTAAAGAGTTTGAACTAATGGATTTGCTTGTTTCAAATCCTGGCAGGGTATATAGCAGGGAAAACCTATTGGATATTATTTGGGGATATGATTATCCCGGCGACATTAGGACGGTGGACGTGCACATAAGACGTTTAAGGGAAAAAATTGAACCGAATCCTGCTGAACCTGATTACATACTAACAAAGTGGGGAGTTGGTTACTATTTCAAGGAAATTTAGTAATTGGGTTTTTAGCATTCGGTGGAGACTTGTAATCACTTATTTTCTAATCATTCTGCTAACCCTTTTTTTGATTGGCATTTATATTCAGGATTCCCTGGAAGATTATTTTTTTAATCAAAGAGGTGTGGAGCTGCTTACAAGGGCCAATATTATAGCAAATATTACATCCCAATATATTGATTATAGTGATGATTTTATACGCAATATAATTAGACAATTGGAAATTGAAAAAGGCATACGGGTGATTTTAACGGATAAAGAAGCAAAAGTAATATTTGACACATCGGAATCAAATAGCTTAAAAGGAAAGGTCCTGCTTAAAGAAGAAGTAGTGAAGGCGCTAAAGGGAAATGATGTGCAGAGTCATTATGAAGATGAAACGGGATGGGTGGTAGATGCGGCAGTACCCATCATTATGGAAAAGGAAACCAAGGGCGTAGTCTACCTGTCCACATC
Organism: Clostridiaceae bacterium; assembly: GCA_012735465.1. Lineage (GTDB taxonomy): Bacteria > Bacillota > Clostridia > SK-Y3 > SK-Y3 > JAAYHJ01. Next base: position 7,064 of record JAAYHJ010000012.1, on the reverse strand, counting down.
CGGTGAAAATATTATTGATTTATTAAATGATTTTAAAAGAAAGATGTATGGGATCGCAATTGTTGTTAGCGTTCTCATAGGGTTATTGAGCTTTTTTTTAGCCAGCGTTATTACAGGACCGGTTGAGCAGCTGATTCGTGTTATCAAAGGGATGTCCGATGGGAACCTGAATCAAAGGGTGGAGGTCAGAGGGAATGATGAAATTGCCCAATTGGGTGCTGCTTTCAATAAAATGGTTGAACGCTTAAATTCCGTAGAAGAAAAGAGGCGCCAGTTTGTATCCGATGCATCCCATGAGTTAAAGACGCCCTTGAGTTCCATCAAGATACTGGCAGAAACCCTTATGCAGATGCAGGATATAGATATGTCAATAGTGCAGGAGTTTCTACAGGATATTAATAATGAAATAGACCGCTTATCTAGGATAATTGATAGGCTCCTGATGCTTACAAAAATGGATGTTATTAAAGCCGACCTGGAAATGAAAAATGTCAATATAAAGGAGCTGCTGAAGGGAATAATAAAGAGCTTATCTCCATTGGCAAGAAAGAGAGGAATCCATATCAAGCTTAAAGTTAAACAAGATTTATTCATACTGGTGGATGAAGATAAAATATGGCAGGCAATATTTAATGTCATTGATAACAGCATTAAGTATAGTAATCCGGGAGGTACGGTAAAGGTCAGCATTGAAAAGTCAGATTATTCTATTGCCATTATTGTGGAAGACAATGGAATAGGCATTGCCAAAGAAGAGATAGACCATATATTTGAGCGATTTTACAGGATAGACAAGGCACGGGCGCGGGAAACAGGAGGAACCGGATTGGGCTTATCCATTGCATTGGATGCTGTTCGGGTTCACGGTGGAGATATACAGGTAGAAAGCGAGGAAGGCAAAGGAAGCAAGTTCAAAATCATTATTCCGTACAGGGAGATGTAACACTTTCGTAATAACTAGTAACGCTTTTGTAAAGTTTCTACGCTATAATTATATATTAATTTTATATGTTTTATTGGAGGTTTTAATTATGAAAAAAATATTTCTGGTCTCATTTTTAGCGTTGATGGTGGTTTTTTCACTATGGGGATGTGGTATGAATAAATCAAAAAAATCTTTGGATGTACTTGAAGCACCACAGAGCAAGCAGACCATAAACTTATATTTCACTGATAAGGAGAATAGCAAGATTTTATCCGAGACCAGAGAAGTAATTGTAAAAAGTATGGACCAATTGCCTGAAATTGCAATTAATGAATTATTGAAAGGTCCTGTAAACCTTGATATGAAAAATGCTATTCCGGAAGGGACGAAACTGTTAAGCATAAGAGAGGAAGACGGTTTGGTTATTGTAAATTTTTCAAGGGATTACTATAATACTGATGATATAGGTGAGATTGTTGCACGTTTTTCAGTTGTTAATACACTATGTGATTTACCAAATGTAGATAAGGTACTGATCTTGGTAGAGGGTAAGGAACTGGTTGGTCCCAGCGGCAATGAATTGGGACCGTTGGAAAAGGATGATGCGGTCTATAGCCCTACAAAAGATTTTACCACCATTACCCTTTATTTTGCTGACAGTGAAGGAATGTATTTGGTTCCTGAAAAAAGGCAAATAATTATAAAGGATAATGAGCCGGTTGAAAAGTATATAATGCAAGAATTGATAAAAGGGCCGAAAAGCCCCGGATTATCTGCAACGGTACCTCCTGAGACGAAAGTACTATCAATCGAGACAAAGGAAAAGGTATGTTTTGTAAATTTATCCAGTGAATTTAAGCTGCAGCATAATGGGGGATCAACTGGCGAGATAATGACTATATATTCCATTGTGAACTCATTGACAGAACTTGAATCCATAGATAAGGTACAGTTTTTAATTGAGGGTCAGAAAACCGAGACGTTCAAGGGCCATATAACTTTTAATGAGCCCTTTGAAAGAGACCCCGATATTATAAAGAAAAAATAAGGAGTTGATGACCTGGTGAAATTAACCATACTGGGTAATAATGGTCCATATCAGGCAGCGGGAGGAGCTTGTTCCGGTTATCTAGTTGAAACGGGTAATGCAAAAGTACTCATGGATTGTGGTAATGGAGTTTTGGCTAATTTGCAAAAAATCTGTACTTTTGAAGAATTGGATGCCATTTTACTATCCCATCTGCATAGTGACCATGTGTCGGATATGGCGGTTTTAAAGTATGCGCTGGTCATAAAAAATACAAGAGGCTTGAGCAATAAGATCATACCTGTGTATGCGCCAAGGACGCCGGAAGATGAATATAATAGGCTGAATGTAGAAAATGCCTTTAGCCTGCATCCCATTGGAGAAGATCTTAAGATTGAAATAAAGGATTTAACTTTTACTTTTAAGCCTATGAAACATCCTGTGGAGTCCTATGCAATTTGTATAGAAACCGAAGGCAAGCGGTTTGTGTATTCCGGGGACACCGCATGGACCGAAAATTTGATTGATTTTTCTAAAGGCGCAGACCTTCTGCTGGTGGATGCAGGTTTGCAGCATAAGGATAAGGTGGATGAAAATGTTCCCCATCTTACATCCCTTGAAATAGGAATACTGGCAAAACAGGCAGGAGTAAAAAGGGTGATGCTTACGCATTTTTGGCCGGGGCATGACCTGGAGGTCAGTTTACAGGAGGCAAAACAAAACTTTGACAATACGGAGCTCTCCGTACTTATGAAGACTTATGAGTTATAACTGATGAAAGCAAAGAACGCATCATGTCTTAATAATTGATGCGTTCTTTATTATTATATTCTTGAATATAATTCATAACATTTTTTATGTAGTCTTGAGTTTCCTTATAAGGCGGTACGCCCCCATAACGCAAGACACTGTTCGGACCTGCATTATAAGCCGCAAGAGCCAGTACCATATCGCCGTTAAATTGTTTAAGCTTTTGTTTTAAATATCTTACTCCACCATCAATATTTTCTTCTATGTCCCACGGATCTTTAACACCCAGTGCCCGTGCTGTTTCCGGCATTAACTGCATAAGCCCCTGTGCTCCTTTAGGGGAGAGGGCCATTGGATTAAAGGCGGACTCGGCCTTAATGACGGCTTTAATGATATTGGGGTGTATATCGTATTTTTTTGAGGCATCCAATACCGCATTTTCAATGGAAGCTTCAAGGTCCGGATCGTTCAATGACTGCTGATGGGATGATACTTCTTTGTCCATTTGCAATTGCAAAATTTCTTCAAAGGATGCCGGTTCTTTCTTTCTTGATAAACGAACAGGTATGCGCGATTCAACTTCGCTTAGCTTTTGTTGAAAGATATCACTTACTCTCATAATCATATTATCGCCCTCACATATTGTTAAGCTTATTATATTCCATATTGCATCTGTAATCAACAGCTTTTGCAATAAATTTTACTGTGAGGAGGATATGGTTATTAATCCACTATGGAAAAACTGCTTAATGAAAAATCACTGGTGTTTATGCTTCGCTTGCGCTTTGGTCTGCTTAAAAACCAATTATAGCTATACCTTTTACATACATAGTTCACAGATACAACACCATGAAACGGACATAATACGTCGCTGGTAAGAGGTATTTGTTTTCCCCGCTTACAATTTATACATTTTGGTTGCCTGTCAGCAGTACTCATTAAAATCCCCTCTTCCTTTTAAATATATTAGGACAACCCTTTCCGGTAAGAAGGATTATACCATATAAAACCATAAAATGGAAGAGGGAATGGAAAAAAAATTAAAATATTCCATTGATTATAGATTTAATACTGGAATAACCATTTGTTCCACAAAATACTTATGAAAACTCATGTCGTCGGTCAGCTCAGGGTGGAAAGAAGTAGCCAGCATATGGGCCTGACGGCATGCAACAATCTTATCATCCACTCTTGCAAGTATTTTTACATCATTCCATACTTCTTCAACATAGGGAGCACGGATAAATACAAGGGGTATTTCCGAGTCCGATACTTCCGGAATCCGCAATGTTGTTCTGAAACTGTCCAATTGGCTTCCGTAAGCATTGCGTTTTACTTTTATGTCCATTACATTTAAAAATGTCCTGTGATAATTGCTTATTTTTTTAGCCATTAAAATCATACCTGCGCATGTACCCCAAACCGGCATACCTTTTTTTATCCTGTCTGCTATAATATACATTAGGTTAAAGTCTTCCATGAGCTTGCCAATGGCAGTGCTTTCGCCTCCGGGTATGATTAGTGCATGGACGGATTCAATCTCCTGTTTTGTTTTTATCTTAATGGGGCTTACTCCGTTTATCTGCTGTAGTTTTTCCATATGTTCCACTACTGCACCTTGAAGGCCCAAAACTCCAATATTAATCATCTTATCACCTTTACCATCCGCGTTCTGCATATAGATTTTCCTTGGAAATCTGATGAACATCCAGACTGTACATAGCTTCTCCCAGATCTTCCGAAACTTCTGCAAGGACCTTGGGGTCATTGTAGTAAGTGGTTGCCTTTACGATAGCACGAGCCCTCTTTTCCGGGTCACTGGATTTGAATATTCCCGAGCCCACGAAAACTCCATCGCTGCCCAATTGCATCATCAAGGCAGCATCGGCAGGTGTTGCAATACCCCCTGCTGCAAAGTTTACTACGGGAAGTCTTCCGTGTTCAGCTACCCATACCACCAAATCATAAGGTGCACCCATTTCTTTTGCTGCAGTCATCAGCTCTTCCTTTGGCATGTTTTGAAGTCTGCGTATTTCGCTCATCATAGTTCTCATATGACGAACCGCTTCTACCACATTACCGGTTCCTGCTTCACCCTTTGTACGTATCATTGAAGCGCCTTCTCCAATTCTTCGCAGTGCTTCTCCCAGGTTTCTTGCTCCGCATACAAAGGGTACTTTAAAATCATGCTTATTGATATGAAACATTTCATCTGCCGGAGTCAGAACTTCGCTTTCATCTATATAGTCTATTCCAATGGCTTCAAGAATCTGCGCCTCAACAAAATGGCCTATTCTAACCTTTGCCATGACAGGGATGGAAACGGCTGCTTTTATTTCCTTTATCATTTTTGGGTCGGACATTCTTGCGACTCCGCCATGTTTTCTTATGTCGGCAGGTACCCTTTCAAGAGCCATTACGGCTACTGCACCGGCTTTTTCAGCAATTTGTGCCTGTTCCACATTGACAACATCCATGATTACTCCGCCCTTTAACATTTGGGCAAGGTTTTTATTTAATTCATATCTTTCATTCATTCTAATAACCTCCTCTAAAATAATCCTAGCCACCTTTGCAATTTTTAATAATGCATTAATACCTTTACAATCCCACATTTTTCTGATAAAATAATTGTATCGATACGATGGGGAATAAATCCAATATTATTTTTATATTATTGCACATAATTACTATCGTGTCAATACAGTTTTGGAGAATAAGGATATGAAAGAAATTGAATCGATACAATTAGATAGAAACAGTCTTGTTCCGCTTTACCGTCAATTATTTATTAAAATAGAAGATATGATTAAAAAGGGTGTTTTAAAGGAAGGCATGCGGTTGCCGGCTATCAGGAAACTGGCTAAGCAATTGGATGTAAATACGGTTACCGTTGTAAATGCCTATAAACTCCTGGAGCAAAAAAAATACATATATTCCAGGATTGGGAGCGGTTACTATATTGCTTATAAAAAAGATGACAGGTATGATAGAGATGAAGATATTGCTATGCCGGAAGGACTTGACTTTGAAGATGAAGATATTCAGCAAATGAGCCGGGGGCAAATAACGCTGCCCAGTTATGCGTTGAATTTTGCCAGTGCAACCCCAACCCCTGATCTTTTCCCCGTTGAAGACTTTAAGCGGGTGCTGAATGAGGTATTGGATCGTGACAAGGGGCAGGCCTTTGGGTATCATGAAGTCAGCGGGTATATGCCTCTTCGCAAGACTATTGCTAAGTTTCTTAACGAAAACTACTTGATTTCAGTACATCCAAAGGATATTCAAATTATTTCCGGGGCTCAGCAGGGTATTGATATTATTGCAAAAGCGCTTATACAGCCGGGTGATGTGGTTATAATGGAAAACCCGACTTATACCGGTGCTGTGGCTGTTTTCAGGTCCAGAAAAGCTAATATTATAGGGGTGGATATTGAACAAGACGGGATAAACGTGGAGATGCTAAAAAGATGTGTGGAAAAATATCATCCAAAGCTGGTATATTTGATGCCCAATTATCAGAATCCTACGACTTATTGCTATTCAGAAGAAAAAAAGAAATATTTGCTGAAGATGGCTTTAGATAATAATTTTTATATAATTGAAGATGATTTATTATCGGATCTGAGTTTTGTTGGTAATAAAAAGGAACAGACATTAAAGAGAATGGACAAAAATAACCGTGTTTTATATATTAAGAGTTTTTCAAAAATTTTGATGCCCGGTCTGCGCATAGGATTTCTTATTGCTCCGTCACAGGTTTTTAAGGATATTCTTATGGCAAAGCATGCCACTGATATTTCTTCTTCGGGGCTAATCCAAAGAGCCCTTGATTTGTATTTGCAAAAGGGAGCCTGGGGAAAGCATTTGGAGTATATGAAAGATGTATATGAGGAAAGATATAATATAGTTATTAAAGAAGCAAGTAAGCTTAAGGAACTGGGAGTGGATTTCCATGTGCCCAATGGAGGTTTAAACCTGTGGCTAACCTTGCCGGAAGGTACTTCTGGTAGTAGATTGTATTTTGAATGTGTAAAGCAGAATGTCTTGATTGTACCTGGAAAGATATTCCATGTAGACGGCGCGCATCAGTATGATAGAAATGTACGAATCAGCTTTGCGGCGGTTTATCCTAATGAAATTGAAAAGGGGATGGGAATAATATATAATTGTATTAATAAGTTGATGAATAAATATGATGAACAGATTACTTATTATACTCCGCTGATGTAATTATTTTTTAAAATGGTATTGACACATTCATAACACAGTGATATACTCTCTTAGAGTGTGACCCTTGATCCTTTCTGAGTGTATGATTTCGCAGATTTAAACCTTCGGTTCGGAAGGTTCTACTTATTT
>JAAYHJ010000011.1 GCA_012735465.1 Clostridiaceae bacterium | reverse complement strand
GGACACACCCGTTCCCATTCCGAACACGGAAGTTAAGCTTCGCAGTGCCGATGATACTTGGGGGGCGACCCCCTGGGAAAGTAGGTCGCTGCCGGATTCACAAAAAACGGTTTTTACCTTGTTTTATGACAGGTAAAAACCGTTTTTCTTTTTGCAACGTCCATTAAAATTGGGTGTGATCCTCTTGCTTTTGCAAGTAGGAAAATCACACCCATATCATTATTCAGCATCAACTTTTGAAATGTATTCAATTAAATCAACTACTTTATTGGAGTAACCCCATTCATTGTCATACCATGCAACTAATTTAACAAAATTGCTATTCAGAGCAATTCCTGCACTGGCATCAAATATGCAAGTACGAGGATCGCCGATGAAGTCGGAAGAAACAACAGCATCTTCGGTGTAACCTAGTATTCCTTTTAATTCATTTTCAGAAGCCTTTTTAACTGCAGCCTTAATTTCCTCGTATGTAGCAGGTTTTTCAAGACGGCAGGTCAAATCAACAACTGATACGTTTATGGTTGGTACTCTGAATGCCATACCTGTTAATTTGCCGTTTAATTCAGGAATAACCTTACCTACTGCTTTTGCAGCGCCAGTAGAGGAAGGTATGATGTTTGCTGCTGCAGCACGTCCGCCTCTCCAGTCTTTCTTTGAAGGACCGTCAACCGTTTTTTGAGTAGCAGTTGTAGAGTGTACAGTGGTCATTAATCCTTCGATGATTCCAAAGTTTTCATGGATAACTTTAGCTAAAGGAGCAAGGCAGTTTGTGGTGCAGGATGCATTGGAAATAACCTTCATATCCTTTGTGTACTTGTCGTGGTTTACACCCATAACGAACATAGGAGCATCAGCGGAAGGTGCTGAAATAACAACTTTCTTTGCACCGCCGTTAAAATGAGCGGAAGCTTTTTCAGTCTTGGTGAATACTCCGGTAGATTCAACAATGTATTCTGCGCCGCATTCAGACCACGGAATATCCGCAGGGTCCATAATACCATATACGCTTACTTCCTGGCCGTTTACAACCAATTTTCCATCCTTCGTAGTAACATCACCTTTGAATTGACCATGAACGGTATCATATTTAAGCATATAAACCATGTAGTCAAGGTCAATAAAGGGGTCGTTGATTCCCACTACCTGAATGGATGGATTGTTCAGGGATGCGCGAAATACAAGACGACCGATTCGTCCAAAACCATTAATACCTACTTTTGTTACCATCTTGATACCTCCTAGATAATAATTAATTTACTACTATACTATTGTACAATATTTTTTTTAAATCAACAAGGAAAATGTTAAATCTTTAACACTAAAATTTTCAAAATATTTTAACATGTTTAAAATATTTATTGGTGATAGTATAACCTATTATACATTATTTAAACTTGATTTTGCTTTATCTATTGTCTATACTAATAAATATCAAATTAAAATGCAAGTGCAATAAAATAATTAATAGGGACAGGTGAAAAATGATGAGAAACAAAAGAATTATATTTATTGCATTATACATAGTTCTTGCTATGGTGTTGTCATCTTGTTCATCAATAAAACCAAGAAGTGCAGAAAAAGTAGAAAATAAAAATCCTGTAGTAACAATTGAAATGGAAAATGGAGATAAGATTAAAATTGAATTATATCCTGATATTGCCCCAAATACGGTGAATAATTTTATTTCCCTTGTCAAGAAGGGATTTTATGATGGGCTTACATTCCATCGTGTGATCCCTGGTTTTATGATACAGGGTGGAGATCCGCAGGGCAACGGAACGGGGGGCCCGGGATATTCAATAAAAGGGGAATTTACTTCAAATGGGTTTGAAAATCCATTAAGCCATGAGAGAGGCGTTGTGTCCATGGCTCGAACCTTCGAGCCCGACTCCGCAGGGTCCCAGTTTTTTATAATGGTGGCTGACGTTGCTCAGTTAGACGGGCAATATGCTGCTTTTGGGAAGGTTATAGAAGGGATGGAAGCGGTGGATAAAATAGTATCGGTGCCAACGGATGAAAATGACAAACCTTTGGAGCCGCAAGTGATGAAAAAGGTTACGGTGGAGCTTTTTGGTAAAGAATATCCTGAACCCGAAATAATAAAATAATAGAGGGAATAATCACACAAACACCCATGAAATTATACAATGATATAAGAATAGGGTGTTTGAGGTGATGGAATGAGGATATTACAACTCGGTTCAAGAGGCACGGATGTAAAAGAGATACAGTCCGTATTACAAAGAATAGGTTATAATCCGGGACCTATAGATGGTATATTTGGACAGCAGACTCAAAGGGCCGTAATACAGTTTCAAAGGGACAATGGGTTAACAGCCGATGGTATTATTGGACCAAATACGTATAGATTGTTGGAAAGGTTCATGCTGGGGTACAATTTACACACCATCCGGCCAGGAGATACATTATATCAGCTGGCGAGAAGCCATTATACCACCGTAGGAAGAATACTTGTTGCAAACCCGGGGATAAATCCAAATAATTTGAGGATTGGGCAACAAATAGTGATTCCTTACGGTATACCGGTGGTGGATACGCGCATTGACTATACATACGATATTATGGAAAAAGACATCCGGGGACTAAAGATGAGGTACCCGTTTATTGAAACAGGCATTGCCGGGCAAAGCGTGTTAGGCAGAAATTTGTATTATATCAGGCTGGGAAGAGGACCAAACCAGGTGTTTTATAACGCAGCGCACCATGCATTGGAATGGATTACTTCACCTCTGCTCATGAAATTTGCAGAAGATGTTGCAAGTGCCTATGCGGAGGGAAGAAGAATACGAGGGTATGATGTAAGAGATCTTTGGGACAGGACCAGCATATACATTATGCCAATGGTAAATCCCGATGGAGTAGACCTTGTCCTGAATGGTTTAAGTCGCGATAATCCCTATTATGAGCAGCTTCTTATATGGAATGACGGAAGAACCAACTTTTCAGAGGTCTGGCAGGCAAACATACGTGGTGTTGACTTAAACCACAATTATGATGCGGCTTGGGAGCTGTCCAAGGAGGCAGAAGAAAGATATGGGATTTTTGGGCCGGGACCCACGCGTTATTCCGGGCCCAGGCCTGAATCGGAACCGGAATCAAAGGCTGTAGCGGATTTTACGCGTAATCATAATTTCCGCCTGGTACTTGCTTATCATAGCCAGGGTGAGGTAATATATTGGAACTTCATGAATATGGCTCCTGAAGAAGCGTTGACTATCGGACAACAGCTTTCCCGGGTCAGCGGGTATGCCTTGGATGAAACCTATGGTATTGCATCCTATGCCGGGTACAAAGACTGGTTTATAAAGGAATATAGAAGGCCCGGGTATACCATTGAAGTAGGAAGGGGCAAAAATCCTTTGCCTATTACCCAATTTGATAAGATTTACGAGGATAATATTGAATTGCTCCTTTTAGCTGCAAGTGTATAAAAGCTTTAATAGAGAAAACATTTACTATTAAGCAATAAAATTACTGCCAGGGAACATATAAAAAAATAATGTGCTCCCGGGCAGTATTTTTACTATTCTTCGAAAAATTCTTTGTACAATGCCTTTACTGCTTTTTCTGCATCCACATCTTTTACTCCAAACATCATACTGATTTCTGACGAACCTTGATTAATCATTTCCAGGTTTACGCCCGCCCTTGCTATTGCACCTGTTGCTTTTGCAGCCATACCAATGGTATTGCGCATTCCTTCACCTACGATAATTATTAAGGCAAGATTTCGTTCAATTGCTATATCGTCTACGCATAATTCATTTTTTATACGACTGATTACACGAGCTTCTTTTTGGGCATCAAGTTGATTTTCCTTTAGTATAACTGAAACATTATCGATTCCGGAAGGTATATGTTCATAGGATAAACCTTCGTCTTCCAGGATATGCAAGAGCTTGCGTCCAAATCCTATTTCACGGTTCATTAAATATTTGCTTACATAAATACTGCAGAAACCATTGTCACATGCAATTCCTGAAACAGTTTTTCCATTTTTCCTTGAAAGATGAACATTTTCCTTGTCGGGTACAATCATTGTTCCCGGAGCTTCAGGGTTATTTGTATTCATTATGTGAACAGGGATACCTGCGTGATAAACAGGAGCTAATGCTTCCGATTGAAGAACACTGAAACCTGCATAAGATAATTCTCTCATTTCCTTATAAGTTAACAGGGAGATAGGTTTGGGGTTAGGTATAATATTGGGATTGGCAACAAATACCGAATCCACGTCTGTAAAGTTCTCATATACATCTGCCTTTACGGCTGCTGCCAATATGGAACCCGTTATATCCGATCCGCCCCGTGGGAAAGTGACTATGGTTCCTTCTGGTGTACAGCCGAAGAATCCCGGAAAGATTATTATACCTGAGCGTTCACGAAGCTTTTCAAGGTTTTTATATGACTCTGGCAATACCTGGGCATTGCCGTATTCGCAGCTTAAAAGAAGCCCGGCTTCTTTTGGATCTACATAATGTGCTTCCACACCTTTGGAATTAAGGTAGTGAGCAATAAGCTTTGCACAATTGTCCTCACCGGCAGCCTTCAGTGTATCCAGAAAACTGTCATGATCGCTTGTGTCCATCGCAAGGCGTTGTCGTAAGTCGGCTTCAATTGTGTTTACGATTTCTTCGGATAATCCCAAACCTTTTGTAATTTCTGAATAACGTTCAATTATTAATCCCAATTCTTTTTCTGCCGAACCGTATGCAAGATATTTCTGAGCACAGTCAATTAACAGATCGGTTACTTTTATATCTTCCTTATAGCGTTTACCGGGGGCTGAAACCACGACAAATTTACGCTGTGGGTCGGAAAGAACAATATCGCATACCTTTTTTATTTGTTCAGCTGTAGCTACTGAAGAACCACCGAATTTAGCAACTTTCATTCTAAAACCTCCATGCTATAAATTAGAATTTTTAATATAACTTATATCGTCATTGTGTTAGTTATTCTTTATTATGCCTTGAGTTGCATTATAACAAAAAAATGCTTACCAGTAAATATTTCTTAATGGGTAATCAAAGAAATAATTAGCTGTCACCAAAGAAAAATTTAGGCATATTATGTATTATGGAAACCTGGGCGAATCGGTTATCTCCCTACATAATTTATATTTCAAGAGTTCCCATTCATATAGGCTGCTTTGGAGATGATAATAATGAATAAAACAAATCATTTATTAGAGATATGCTGTATTTCAAGTATTATTGGCATAATATCAAGGTTTTTTGTAGGACTTGAAGTAACATTCTGTATTTTACTCGTATTGATAATATTGGATACAGTGACAGGAGTAATGGTCGCATTAAAAAACAAGCGCTTTAGCAGCAGGGGATTTGCAAAATGTATTAAGAAGCTTATAACTTACTCGGTAGCAATTATGACTGTCCGATTGCTGGAAATGGGGACATTATCCATATTTCACACTTCCCTGTTAACCCGTATTATGGTGGCATTTCTTGAAGTTACGGAAGCTTTCAGTATACTGGAAAATTTAACCCTAATGGATGCGCCACTTCCTGCCAATTTCACGTCTTTTCTGCTGGAACATTTAAGGATACCTGGAATGGAGCCGGCCAAAAAGGATGAATGGGAAAGGGATATATGGGAGATCGAAGATATAATTGAAAACCTGGTTCCAATGATAAAGAACGAAGAAATAAGGCGTATATTGGAGATAAAGTTTCAGGTATGGAGGATGACTGCATTTCAAATTAATCATATATTAATAAGGGATAAAGGAGAAACCAATGAAGAATTGATATACTATAAGGTGCTTACGGAAATAGAACTGGGCTACAAAGAGATGGAACAAAAGTGGAAAGAAGCAAGGATTTCCCGTTCAACAATTGAAAAATACAGTGATTGTTGGAAGAGCCAGGAGGAAAAATGGCTTGGCAAGATAAAAACAATTTGTTTTTCGCAGGTGCCGATGGACCAAAAAAGGGAGCAGATTATCGACAGTTTAATAGTTCTTTTTTACAAAATCCTGTCAGCAGTACGCAGAGGTCTGGATCAAGAAGCATAGGGGAATGTTACATTCCCCTTTTAAAATTACTTGCGAAGATTTAATTTTATTGTACCGTTTTTCTGCCAGTACCTCAGCAGCTTTTTCAGATAAGGCATTAGATAGTGGTCGAGTCCAAAAGCCCTTCCGGCTCCACCCAACATGGGAATATGTGCTACCAGAAGATAAAGATCCCCCGTACCGGATAAATAGAAATTAATGTTCATAAATATGGCTGCCACTGCTCCCAGGAAAGTAAAGGCGCCGCTCAGGAAGGTTGCAGCAATAAATAACTCAGTCAATGTAATGGCGACCTGGAACAACAGAGGATTTTTGTATATAACGTTTTCCACAAACCATACATATATACCCGGAGAATTAGGACCAATCAGTTGCAGAGAAGCACCGGAAACCAGTTTATCCCCAACGGTTAACCAGCCTTGTGATATTTTATCGAAGGCGGAGAACAGCCAAACAAAGCCAAGAATAATTCGTGCTATGGCTAACCAGAAGGATCTGGAACGGGCATTAAAATGATCAATGCCTATTTCTAATAGTACAGGCTTTCTCCTGGCCCTGGTTAGGAAATGATGCTTCAAATATTCAATGCAGCTTTCCAGTCCTCCTACCTCAAATATATAATGCAAGTTTACCAGATGCTTCATTAGAGTGGCAAATATCCAGGACATTCCAAACCCCATAATGTCGGCCACCGCATACACACTTCCTATTGATACCATTACACCGTGGAATTTAGGTTTAAATTCTTTCTTTTCCTTAATACCCTTTATGTCGTTTGCTATATTATATGCTGCCACGTCGGCCGTTTGCAGAGCAGCTTCTACAAAAGGAGGAACGCCATTGCCTTCTTCATCTAGAGAATATGCATTATCACCTATTGCATATACCCTTGGGTCATCCACCGATTGAAGATATCTGTTTACCTTAATCCTGTTTCGTGCTGTTAGCGATAATCCTGTTTCCTTTACAAAGCTATTGGCCTGAACACCGGAGGTCCAAATTACCGTGCGTGTTTTTAATGATTTACCGTCCTTAAAGGATACGGAGTCAGGGGTTACCTCTACAATGGGTGAATTAGTCATAATTTCAACATTGTGTTTTTCAAGGAATCTTACTGCTTTTTTTACAAGGCTGTCTTTTAAGCTATGAAGTATTTGAGGTAATGCTTCTGCAATTATCAGGCGCACTTCTTTTCGGTCAATTTTATATTCTTTTGCAAGAAAACGGGTCCATTGTATTAGTTCACCCATCATTTCCACTCCGGTAAAACCGCCGCCACCAACCACAAAAGTTAACAGTTCCTTCCTTTTTTCTATGTTCTTTTCCTTTTGCGCCAGTTCAAACATCTGGCGGATCTGCTTTTTAATCCTCAATGCATCATCCAGGGACCATAAGGAAAAGGCGTGCTCCTCAATACCCGGTATACCAAAAGAGGATGTTTCGCTTCCGGTTGCAACCACAAGGTAATCATATTTTAATTCTTTATTTCTCAAAACCACTTTCCTGTTTTTAAGGTCAACTCTTTCAACCCTATCCTGTATGAACTCGGTTTTAGTATATTGAAGAATATGTGTTAATGGAATTTTAACGCTATCTTCTTCAACCCTGTAACCGGCAACCTCGTGAAGTTCAGTAATCAGGCCGTGAAAGGGGTTTTGATCTATAAGGGTTATGGAAACATCGGGATCTTTCCTGAACTGTTTATGAAGCTTTTTAGCTGCCTCTATACCCGCATAGCCACCACCAAGAATTACGATGCTAGTTTTGCCCATTTGTTTTCCTCCTTTGCCTGTCATAAATTTAAGGCCCATTATTTAGTTTATTCACTTCAAAATATTATATCATACGATGCATAGTAATTAAATAGAAATAATATGAAAAAAATGAAACGCTGTTTCATTATAGTAGCTGTTTCCGCTGATTATGCGTTTAATGCATAAAAGGACCAAAAAAGCAAATACTTATTGATGAGGTTTTAACATTATCACTAATAAATTGTTCATGGTCGGAATTTGAAAAGTTTAAGAGGTGAAAAAATGAAAAGGCTGCTTTTATGCTTATTATGCGTATTCGTGATTACCGGATTCCTGTTTGGATGTGCACAAAACCGACAACCGGCTGAACCGGCACCGGCACAGGAAGACGGAACACCTGGAACAGGGGAAGGTACGCAGCCGCCACAAGCTCCTGAAGCTGCGGGAACGGCTGAAGGCCTTAAAGACGGTACCTATGAGGCTGAATCCACCCATACGGACAAGGGATGGTATTCGGCTAAGGTAACAATTCAAGGTGGTAAGTATACCGATATAAAGTTTATTAAATACGATGGAGAAGGTAAAGAAGTAGATTTATCGCAATACAAGCATCCTCCGGCTGTTCAGGCCATGGAACAATATCCTAAGCAATTTTTGGAAGTGCAGGATGCATCAAAGGTTGATGTTATCTCAGGAGCTACAGGTACCTATGAATCGTTCCTTGAGATTATAGCTAAGATAAGGCAAGATGCTAAAAGTCAATAAAAAGGATATATAACAGGGATAAGAATTCATCCTATCCCTGTTATATTTTTGTGTGAATACCTTTAAATATTTTTTTATATATGTTATTATTTTTAAGTGTGTACATATAGTTTAAAATAATCAGGTTGTTCAATTATGGTTTAGTTGTTGCGTTATAATAAGTGTATGCTGGAGGAATATGATATAATGAGGCACTTGAAGCTCATCTTATCGATTGTGTTTATTGTTATCATCATATCCGGTTTTAGTCTTTTAAACCCGTTGAAGGAAAAGTCCTATGCAAGAACCGATTTTGCTTTATCCACAATGGTTAATATTAAGGCGTTCGGAGATAATTCCCGCAAAGCCGTAGAGGCGGCTATTGAAAGAATTCATGAGATAGAAAATACTATGAGTGCCCACAAGGAAGGCAGTGATATTTGGAGGGTAAACAACAGTGCGACGGGAGAAAAGGTAAAGGTAAGCAGGGACACAATGGAAGTGATAAAAAAGGGATTATTTTATTCCCAATTGACCGGAGGATATTTTGATATTACCATAAAACCCTTGGTGGACCTGTGGGGAATTGGCACAGACCATCCGAGAGTTCCGGAAAAAAATGAAATTGAGGAAGCAATTAAAAAAATTGGTTATAAAAATCTTTATATTGACGAAGAACAAGGCACCATTACCTGTTTAAAAGAAGGGATGGGCATTGACTTGGGGGGGATTGCCAAGGGTTATGCTGCCGACGAGGCGATAAGAGTCTTAAAAGAAAATGGCATTAAACGGGCATATGTTGACCTCGGAGGGAATATTTTTGTGCTGGGCAAAAAGAAGATTGGTTGGATGGATTATATTAAGTCCAAAATACAAGGTAAAGAGGTTGCGAGGGAGCAGAATTGGAAAATAGGTATTCAGGACCCTTTTGGGGTCAGGGGTTCCTATGTTGCAGTGATTGAAGTATCGGATCAAACGGTGGTTACTTCGGGACCCTATGAGAGAAATTTTGAAGAAAACGGGATTATTTACCACCATATTTTAGATCCTTTTAGCGGATATCCTGCTTCAAACGGCTTGGTTAGTGCAACAATCCTATGCGATAATTCCATAGACGCAGATGCTTTATCCACCAGCCTTTTTTTACTTGGTGAAGAAAGAGGATTAAGATTTATTGAATCATTGGAAGGTATTGAGGCAATAACTATAAATGAGCACAAACAGGTACGCACTACAAAAGGACTGGAAGGCAAAGTAGTTATTACAAATGAAGAATACAGGCTCAATTAATTTTAAATATACAAATGAAAACAAAAGATATAATAAGGCATATAAAATGTTATATATTATTATTTATGTCTTGTAAAATGCAGGTGGAATATGAACTTGTTATCGAATTATCCAAATATTATGGAACAAATGAATAAGGTTGAGAAGATATTGCAAAGCAGTATCCGATCAAAGCAGCCTTTGGTGAATCAGGCTACACAGGAACTATTGGCATCAGGAGGAAAGAGGCTTAGACCGTTGCTGATGTTGGTATCCTCCATGTTGGGAGAGTATATCGAGGAAAGGATTCTGCCTATAGCAGCGGCAATAGAGATACTGCATATGGCAACTCTGGTCCATGATGATATTATTGATGATGCCCATTTGCGCAGGAACTCGGAAACAGTACAGTCCAAATGGGGAAAGGACGTGGCTGTATTCACAGGCGATTTCCTGCTTTGCAAGGCTTTTTTGCTTATTTCAAGCTACAATGATATTGCCAATATAAAAAAGCTGGCAAAGGCTATGCGCGTGATATGCGAAGGAGAAATACAGCAATATCAACACAGGTATAAAACAAATTTGAGCGTTATCGGGTATTTAAAAAGGATTGCGGCAAAAACAGCCATTTTGTTTAGTATCAGTGGTTATGTTGGGGCTTACGAAGCAAAATGCAGCAAGCGTATAATCAATGCCTGTGCAAATTTTGGCATGAACATGGGAATGGCTTTTCAAATAACCGATGATATACTGGATTTTACAGGAAAACGTACGGTTTTGGGAAAGCCGATAAACAGCGACTGGGCACAAGGTATTTATACCCTACCTATTATTTATGCTTTAAAGGATAAAAAGTATGGTGATGAGATGAGAAAATGCCTTGAAGAGGATATGGATTTAAAAGAAAAAGCAAGTGTTATTAATGAGCTGGTTTTCCGATCGGGAGGTATAGCATATGCAAGAAAAATGGCACAGAAATATATAAATAAAGCCTATGATAATTTAAACATTTTACCCCCGGGGCCCAGCCGTGAAGTGATGGAAGATATGATTGAAAGGCTTATAAACCGGGAAAAATAATTATACAAATGATTACGAGGCAGCCAAAAACTTGGTTGCCTCATTTAATGGCTTTAGGATTATAGCTTTCCAAGGGGGCCGTCTTTATTTATCATATTGACCATGGAAGCAATAGGGATAGGGAATTCCGGTATGCCATAAACATAAGGGGTATACTCATATAATTGAAAGTATATAACGATGTCCTTTTCCGTCAGATAAAACTGCTGGTTTTCGCTTATGCTGTCAAATTCCTTTAGCATGGGGATATCTCTTTCTTTTATCTGCAACTTGATTTGGTTGTTGATTGTTTCCACGTAATTGCTGCCAGGATTGAATAAATCCTTAAGCGTATAGATCCGGGCATTTTCAAGGTCTATTGTCAGGGATTCGACGGTTGTCATTCCATGGGCCGCTCCTCTTACGTAGGAGTACTGTTCAAATACCATGCTTAGAATACCGTTTTGGTTATATGTTACTCTGTAATCTACCTGTATTTCGGCTGCATCGGGGATTTGAGAATAAACCATTTGCTGAATTTGTTCTATAATAGCCTGGTTTATTTTGAATTGTACTTCAGGATTTTTCAATCCTGAAACCTGGGGGTATGTAATGCTGATACCGGGCCGGGTAACCTTACGGGGTGTTATTTCAGCTACTATCCTTTCCTTTTGCGGCACACTTTCTTCCTTTGCTTCTTCAATATTAACCGATTCTTCCGGTTTTTCAGCTTCCTTTGTTTGTTTTTCAGGCATCATTTGCTCACCGGTGTTTAAAGAGCTGCTTCTGGAATAGGTAACCGGCCGCTTTCTTCCAAAAAGAAATGCGGCAGCTGCAAGTATGAGCAATAGGGAGGACCATTGTCCCTTGCTTTTTATGTCTTCTGACATTTATCATGACTCCTTTCTGTATGGTAATAGCCAATTTACTCATTTACTATCTTATTCCATGGCGCCATTATATGTGCCAAAAAGCTGATTGTATAACTTTGAACGGATACGGATAATCATGAATAATTGCTGAACTTATGTGGTAAGACTTGCATTAAAAGGGATGATTGTAGTATATCTAGTATATAGTTATATAGCGGTGCTAACAAAGAAAGGAGAAGGGAAAGATGTATGATATTATAATCATTGGCGGAGGCGTAGCAGGGCTTACCGCAGGGCTTTATGCGGGACGTGGAGGCTTTAAGGCTTTGATTATTGAAAAAATGTTCACAGGTGGGCAGGCTGCTACTACTTATGAAATAGATAACTATCCGGGATTCGACGAAGGTATAGGCGGCCCGGACCTTATTATGAAGATGGAAAAACAAGCCCGTAAATTTGGTGCGGAAATTGTTTATGAAAGCGTTGTGGATGTGGATGTGGAAGGGATTAAAAAGACGGTAAAAACGGAAAAAAACATTTATCAGGCAAAAGCGCTCATCCTTGCCATGGGTGCCAATCCAAGGGAACTGGGCCTGGATAAGGAAAGAAAACTGAGGGGAGCCGGCATATCCTATTGTGCCACCTGTGACGGTGCTTTTTTCAGGGATAAAACCGTTGCTGTTGTTGGTGGGGGGGATACGGCGGTTGAAGATGCTTTATTTCTTGCAAGGTTTTGCCCAAAAGTGTATTTGATTCATAGAAGGGATTCGCTGAGGGCTGTGAAAGTCCTGCAGGATGCTGTATTGTCCAACCATAAAGTTAAAATTATATGGGACACAACGGTGGAAGAAATTTTAGGAGAGGATACCTTAAAAGGGATACGCATAAAAAATGTAAAGACAGGGGAAGTGCGGCAACTGGATGTGGAAGGGCTGTTCATTGCCGTGGGAGTGGTGCCCAATAGCGACATAGTAAAGGGTAAGGTTGAAACAAATCAGGCAGGGTATATAATTACCGATGAAAACATGCAAACCAATAAATTTGGAGTATTTGCAGCAGGTGACATCAGGGAAAAGCCCCTTCGCCAGATTGTAACCGCTGCTGCCGATGGTGCCATTGCTGCCTATGCGGCTGAAAGATACATCAATGAAAACCGGTGGTAATAAAAAAAGGGGGGAAAAACATTTGATATTAATAAAAAACGGGAAAATACTTACAATGGAAGATACGGACTATGATAAGGGTTATATTGTAATAAAGGACGGAAAAATTGTAGACATAGGGGATATGGAGTATTTTGATGAAGAAAGGTATGAGATATCCCAATTAATTGATGCGGAAGGCGATTACGTGCTTCCCGGGTTTATTGATGCCCATTGCCATGTGGGTATGTGGGAAGATTCCATTGGCTTTGAAGGAGATGACGGGAACGAAGATACGGACCCCGTTACTCCCCATCTTCGTGCCATAGATGCCATAAATCCTTATGACAGGTCCTTTAGGGAAGCCATGGAAGCAGGAATAACGACCGTAGTAACCGGTCCGGGAAGTGCCAATGTGATAGGTGGGCAGTTTGCCGCGGTAAAGACATATGGCAGAAGGATAGACGATATGATATTGAAAGAGCCTGTTGCAATGAAGGTTGCCTTTGGAGAAAATCCTAAAACCGTATATCATCAAAAAAATCAGTCACCGGTTACCAGGATGGCAACAGCTGCAATATTAAGGGAAAATTTATTGAAAGCCAGGGAATATAAGAAAAAATTGGAAGAATATAATAAGAATCCAAAAGAAAAGGATAAACCTGATTTTGACATAAAGATGGAAAGCCTTTTAAAAGTATTGAACAGGGAGATACCGCTGAAAGCTCATGTGCATCGGGCGGATGACATATTTACAGCCCTCAGAATAAAAAAGGAGTTTTCAATAGATATTACGTTGGAACACTGTACCGAAGGGCATCTTATTGCAGATTACTTAAAAGAAGAAGCCGTACCTGTTATGGTAGGTCCTTCCCTTTCAGACCGTTCAAAGGTTGAACTAAGAAACCTTACGTTTAAGACGCCCGGTATACTTTCCAGAGAAGGATTATCCGTTGCCATTATTACGGACCATCCTGTGACACCAATACAATATCTTCCCCTTTGTGCTGCGCTGGCAGTCAGAGAAGGGATGGATGAGTATGAAGCATTAAAGGCAATTACCATTAATCCGGCTAATAATACCGGCATAGGGGACCGGGTAGGTTCATTAAAAGTTGGAAAGGATGCGGACATAGCCATCTTTAATGGCAATCCCCTTGATTTCAGGACAAGGACAAAATATGTACTTATTAACGGGAAAATAACATATAAAAACGCTTAAGGGAGCAAGTAAAATTTTATGTAAATCTATTCGGGCAAAAAAATTGGTTTATGCATCAGTAATGGGGACATAATGCCATAATTTTTGATATACATGTCTATTGCATATTTATTGAATATTATATATAATCATTCGGGGAAAGTTTGTGTTTTTATGCTATGTTATAATTGAGGAGGGTGTAACATGAATCTAATTCTACTTGCTCCGGTGGGGGCAGTGACCGCTCTAGTATTTGCAGCTTATCTTGCTTATTCCGTTCTTAAGCAAAGCGAAGGTACAGAGCAAATGAAAAAAATTGCCGCAGCTGTTCGTAAAGGGGCAAATGCATATCTAAAGAGGCAGTATGCCGGCGTATCCATTTTCTTTATTGTTATGGTTGTCATCTTATCTGTTTTAGCAGCATTGGGTTACCTAAATCCTTTTGTTCCTATTGCTTTCTTAACCGGCGGTTTCTTTTCCGGTTTAGCGGGATACTTTGGTATGAAAATTGCTACCAGTGCCAATGCACGTACCGCTAATGCAGCAATGAAAAGTTTGAACAGCGGCTTACGTGTTGCGTTTAAGAGCGGTGCTGTAATGGGTTTTGTGGTAGTTGGATTGGGACTTTTGCATTTAAGTGTGTGGTTTTATTTTTTGAAGTGGTATTTCAGATATCTTCCTGAAGCGCAGCAGATTCAAGAAATCACCAGCGCCATGCTTACCTTTGGTATGGGCGCAAGCTCAATGGCATTATTTGCCCGTGTAGGCGGAGGTATTTTTACAAAGGCTGCCGATGTGGGAGCAGATTTGGTGGGAAAAGTAGAAGCCGGTATTCCCGAGGATGACCCAAGAAACCCTGCGGTTATAGCAGATAATGTAGGGGATAATGTGGGAGACGTTGCAGGTATGGGAGCAGATTTGTTTGAATCCTATGTCGGTTCCATTGTTTCAACCTGCACACTGGCCGTTGCTGCCGGATTGGGATTTAATGGTGTAACCATACCTTTGGTTATGGCAGCAGTGGGTATTCTTGCTTCTATTTTTGGAACTTTCTTTGTTCGTTCGGGTGAACAAGCGGAACAGAAGATTCTTCTGGGATCGTTAAGAAGGGGTACATATATAAGCGGTATACTGACTGCAGTTATTGCATTTTTCCTTGTAAGATCGGTTCTTGGTATGGAACATATTGGGGTATATTATGCTATATTGAGCGGTTTGCTGGCAGGTGTCCTGATTGGATTCCTTACGGAGTATTATACTTCCGATACGTATAAGCCGACAAAGGAATTGGCTTCCACATCCACTACAGGACCTGCCACAGTAATTATAGGCGGTATTTCCCTTGGTATGATTTCCACAGCCATCCCGGTAGTAGTTGTTGGTATATCTGTTTTGGCAAGCTATTACCTGGCGGGAGGCGCTCAAAACTTCAGCATGGGTCTGTACGGTGTAGGTATTTCGGCAGTAGGTATGCTGAGCACTTTGGGAATCACATTGGCTACCGATGCTTATGGCCCGGTTGCAGATAATGCAGGCGGTATTGCTGAAATGTGCCACTTAGGCCCTGAGGTAAGAAGGCGTACCGATGCATTGGATGCTCTTGGTAATACTACGGCTGCAACAGGAAAAGGATTTGCTATTGGTTCTGCTGCTTTGACAGCCTTAGCCCTTATTGCTGCCTATAAGGAAGAAGTAGTCCTTATAGCTCAGAGGCAAGGGCTGAATTTCCAATTTGACCTGTCCATTATTAATCCGACCGTTTTAATTGGCCTCTTTGTCGGAGGAATGTTGCCCTTTGTATTTGCATCCATGACCATGGACGCAGTAGGCAGGGCAGCCCAAAAGATTGTTGTGGAAGTAAGAAGGCAGTTTAAAGAAATTAAGGGTCTTATGGAAGGAAAAGCAGAGGCTGATTATGCCCGTTGTGTGGATATTTGCACAAGGGGCGCGCAAAAAGAAATGATTGCTCCTGCTTTGCTGGCAGTAGTTGCTCCTATAGTAGTTGGATTGATACTTGGAGTAAATGGTGTGGCCGGTATGTTGACCGGTGCTACTGTAAGCGGGTTCGTGCTTGCAATCATGATGGCAAATTCCGGTGGAGCATGGGATAATGCAAAGAAATATATTGAAGCTGGAAATTACGGAGGGAAAGGCTCCGATAATCATAAAGCGGCAGTTGTAGGGGATACGGTAGGGGATCCGTTTAAGGATACTTCCGGTCCTTCAATAAATATATTGATAAAGCTCCTTTCCATGGTCTCCATAGTATTTGCAGCATTCATACTGCAGAACTCCTTGCTGTAATAAAGGTTATTAGATAAAAAGCTTACAGGTTATTATTCCTGTAAGCTTTTTAATATTTCAAAAAATTCGGGGAAGGATATATTAACTGCTTCCGAGCCATATATGGTTGAAGCAGAATTGGCGGCAAGGGCTGCTACTGTCATTGACATGGCAATGCGGTGATCCCCGTGGGATTCAAATACGGCACCCTTAAAAGGATTTCCCCCTCTGATTATCATACCGTCTTCCGTTTCCCTTATATCCACTCCTGCCTTTGATAGTTCGGCTGCAACCGTATAAATTCTATTGGATTCCTTTACTTTCAGCTCCTGGGCGTCCCGTATAAGGGTGGTACCTTCTGCTGCGGCGGCAGCGACGGCAATTACGGGAATTTCATCAATCAGCCGTGGGATCAGGGGCCCTTCTATAACCGTACCTTTTAAATACGAGGATTCCACTAAAATATCTGCCATGGGCTCATTGTTTAGTGTGCGCACATTATGTATCGAAATCTTTCCGCCCATTGCTTTTAATACATCTATGATACCGGTGCGCGTGGGATTGATGCCCACGTTTTTGATGATTATTTCCGAATCAGGTATTATTAAAGCGGCAACCATGAAATAGGCTGCAGAAGAAATATCACCGGGTACCAGGATATGCTGCGGGCTAAGCTGGGATACGGGTGTGCAGTGTATGGCATTTCCGTCCACCCGTATATTTGCACCAAAGTAGTTTAACAATCTTTCTGAATGGTCGCGAGACTTTTGCGGTTCAATTAATATGGTTTCTCCATCAGCATATAAACCGGCTAAAAGAAGGGCCGATTTTAATTGAGCACTGGCAACCGGAAGGGTATACCTGATACCGTGCAAGGGGCGTCCATGAATTACGAGGGGGCAGAAATTGTTTCCACCTTGCCCTGTAATGTTTGCGCCCATGGAGTTTAGAGGCTCTATAATTCTCCCCATGGGACGTTTTCGAATGGAGGCATCTCCATCAATTATACATTTAAATTTTTGACCTGCCAAAAGGCCTGCAAGCAAGCGGGTGGTTGTTCCCGAGTTGCCCGTATAAAGGGTTTGGACAGGCTCTTTAAAACCATACATCCCTTTTCCGTGGACCTTGACTTGGTTTTTACCAAACACTTCTATTTCTATTCCCAGTCTTCGGAAACAGTCGATGGTGCTTAAACAATCCTCTCCCATTAAAAAGTTTTCAATTTCCGTAGTCCCCTTTGCAATGGCACCAAGCATAACCGCCCTGTGGGATATGGATTTGTCACCGGGAACAGTAATTTCTCCCTTTAGAGATTTGACCGGTTCAATAATCATTTAAACACCTCATTTTCTCCGGTTTACACGATAGCCGTGTGCCGTTAATATTTCATCTGCTTTTTCCAGGCTTTGTACATCGCTAAGACTGATAGTCAGTACTCCGCCCTCAAATTCCCGATTGTTGTTTATGTTCATATTTTTGATATTTATGCCGTTCTTACCTAAAAGGGTAGCCACTTCTCCTATAATCCCCGGCCGGTCCACTACATCAATTATCAATTCATAGGTGCCGGGAATCAAGCTGGTTACCTTTGACGACAAGGAATCGCGGAAGTTTTTGGCACTGCTGAAAAAGTCATATACTTTTTGTTCATTTTCAGACTGCAGGTCTTTTACAAATTTTTTTAAAATACCTATGTAGCGATTCAATATTTCAATAACTGCTTTTTGGTTGTCAAAACATATGCTCTGCCACATTTCCGGGCTTGAAGAAGAAATACGCGTTATGTCCTTAAAGCCTCCGGCGGCAAGTTTTTGCATAAACTGCTCGGCTGTGTCCGCTTCCTTTACCATGTTGACCAGGGCTGCCGATATCACATGGGGTACATGGCTGATAGCCCCGGTTACATGATCATGAAGCTGTGCCGTAAGTTCCAGGGGTATGCTGCCAAATTTACGTACAAGGTTGCCCAATTCTTGAACAGCCTCGGGTGTTGATTTGGCGCAAGGGATCAGGATATAATAGGCATTTTCAAAAAGGTGTCCCTGGCTGTAAGCAAACCCGGATTTTTCCGAACCTGCCATAGGATGTCCGCCTACAAATATAAACTTATCTGGAAGCTGTTCTATTTTGTCCATCAACTGGGATTTTGTACTTCCTGCATCGGTTACGATACATCTTGAATTGAGGTAAGGGATTATTTTTTGTATCCACTCAAGGGTTTTATTTACCGGTGTGCATACAAACACTATATCTGAATCGTAAATATCCGGTGTTATATCCGTGCAACCCTGGACGATTACCCCTTTGTCCAATGCTTCCGATAATACTTTACTGTCCCTATCAATTCCTATAATCCTTTTTATTCCTACCTTTTCATTCAAAGCTTTAGCAATGGAACCGCCGATAAGCCCCAAGCCAATCACGGTAACACACTTTATATCCATATAATCCTCCAATAAAAATATGCATTCATAGTCATTTCATAATATACTTACGGCCCACCAGGGGAGCAAGTTTTTCTATGGTTGTGCACAGTTCAATAAATTTCTCAGGGGTGAGTGATTGAGGGCCGTCGGATAGAGCACACCTGGGGTTAGGGTGTACTTCAATCATCAAACCATCAGCTCCGGCAGCAATAGCAGCCCTGCTAAGGGGTATGACATATTCCCATTTTCCGGTGGCATGGCTCGGGTCCACTATGACGGGAAGATGGGTTTTGCTTTTTAAAACAGGGATAGCACTGATATCCAATGTATTTCGTGTAGCAGTTTCGAAAGTGCGTATTCCACGCTCGCACAGTACAACATTGTAGTTCCCTTCACTCATAATGTATTCGGCTGCATTCAGCCATTCTTCTATGGTAGCGGATATCCCTCTCTTTAGCAGTACGGGCTTTTTTGTCTTTCCTACTTCCCGTAAAAGGTGGAAGTTTTGCATATTTCTTGCACCAATCTGGAACATATCCGCATATTTATCTGCAATCTCAATTGATTCCTGGCTTATTACTTCTGTAACAATTTTCATGCCGGTTTTTTTCTTGGCTTCCAGCATGTATTCCAGCCCTTCTTTTTCAAGCCCCTGGAAAGAGTAAGGGGATGTCCTTGGTTTATAGGCACCGCCTCTTAAAAACTGTGCACCGGCTATTTTGATTTTTTCAGCTGCTTCCATAAGCTGTTCCTTGCTTTCTACCGCACAAGGACCTGCCATTATTACTATTTCTTCTCCTCCTATTTTTACCCCGTCCACGTCGATAATGGAGGGCTCAGGTTTAAACGTTTTACTTGCCAGCTTATAGGAATCCATAATGGGTACAAGTTTATCCACCCCGGGCATAAGCTCAAGGGGTATATTATTTAGCAATTTTTTATCCCCAATTACACCTATGATGGTGACTTGGGAACCCTTGGAGATATGAACTCCCAATCCCACTGACTCCAATACCTTGCACACGTCCTTAATCTGTTCTTCCTTAGAATTGGGCTTCATTACTATAACCATACAATCCTTCCTTTCTACACAATTTTACTTCTTTAGAGTTAGTATTACTTCCTACCGTACTACCATACTACCATACAGAAGTATGTAGCCTTTTTGGCATCATACTGTACCTGTATTTCTATTATTATATAGGAATGAAGATAAAAAAGAAATATATCTTTTTATCAAAAAAACCGCATTTGCAAGTATAAATTTTAAATGTTTTGAAATAATAACCATAATGCTTGTAATTCACCACGAATTTTTGAACATTCAAGGGAATACTTTTTTACAAAAATAATAAAATAATTCACAAAAATAAAAAATAAAAAAGGAAATTTTGAAACTATATCGAATTAATATTAATATGGATTTAATAATTTTTTAGCCCAAAATTTACAGTAATAAGGGGGAAAAACGTATGAAGCAATATCCAATAAAAAAGATACGAAATGTGTGCCTGATGTCTCATGGTGGAGCAGGTAAAACATCACTGGCGGAAGCCATATTATATAATACAGGCGTATTGGATAGGTTTGGTAAAGTGGCTGATGGTACAACCGCTTTGGATTATGATCCGGAGGAAATCAAAAGAAAAATCTCAATCAATACTTCTATAGGGCCCTGTGAATGGAAGAATCATAAGTTAAACATTATCGATACCCCCGGCTATTTTGATTTTGTTGGGGAAGTTATGGAAGGCATCCGAGTGGCTGATGCGGCAGTAATTGTTTTAAGCGCCAAGTCCGGGGTTGAAGTTGGGACCGAAAAAGTCTGGAAGTATGCAGATGACCGGAAGCTTCCAAGAATTGTATTTGTGAACAAAATGGACGAAGAAAATGCTAATTTTAATGCTGTATTGGAACAATTGCGCGACCAGTTTGGTAATAGTGTCATACCCTTCCAGATTCCTGTAAAAGAAGGGGATAAATTTGTAGGCTTTGCCAGTGTAATAGATATGAAGGCAAGGAAATTTGACGGTAAGAAAGTAGTGGATATTCCGGTACCGGCCGCTTTGGAAGATGAAATTGCATCTGTCAGGGATACGCTCATGGAATTAGTTGCTGAAACCAGTGAGGAATTAATGGAGAAATATTTTGGTGGCGAAGAATTTACTGAAGCAGAAATTCGCCAGGGATTAAAATTAGGTGTTTTGGAAGGAAGCATTGTTCCCGTTTTATGCGGTTCGGCAATTAATAATACGGGTATTGATGTATTAATGGATGCAATTATAGAGTACCTGCCTTCTCCCGATGAGATGGGCGATATTATAGGGAAGAAGCCTAATTCGGATGAAACTGTTACTTTAAAACCGGACGAAAAACAGCCTCTGTCAGCACTGGTTTTCAAAACAATTGCCGACCCTTATGTAGGAAAACTTTCATTGTTTAGAGTATTTTCCGGCACTATTTCAGCGGATACAACAGTCTATAATTCAGTTACGGAGACCAATGAAAAAATAGGACACCTGTACATAATAAGAGGTAAAAAGCAAATTGAAGTGGATAAGCTCACCGCCGGTGACATTGGTGCAGTGACCAAGCTGACCGCCACCAATACGGGAAATACATTGTGTAGTCCGGATAACCCTGTTGTACTGGATGGAATTGCATTCCCAGAGCCGTCGATTTCCCTTGCGGTAGTACCAAAGGCGAAAGGTGATGAAGAAAAGATTAGCTCGGGATTACAAAGGTTAGTAGAAGAAGACCCGACTTTAAAACTGGAAATGAACACGGAAACCAAACAGATGCTCATATCCGGTGTAGGAGAGCAGCACCTGGATATTGTTGTAAGCAAGTTAAAGTCCAAGTTTGGTATATCGGTTGATTTGACGTTACCTAAAGTTCCTTATAGGGAGACCATAAGAAAGAAAGTGAAAGTAGAAGGAAAACACAAAAAGCAGTCGGGAGGACATGGACAATACGGGCATGTATGGATAGAATTTGAGCCGGGTGAGACAGAAGATTTAACCTTTGAAGAAAAGATATTTGGTGGTGCTGTGCCCAAGAACTATTTCCCTGCTGTAGAAAAAGGATTAAGAGAAAGCATGGCCCATGGGGTATTGGCCGGATACCCGGTTGTGAACCTGAAGGCAACATTGGTAGATGGTTCCTACCATCCGGTGGATTCATCGGAAATGGCTTTCAAGATAGCTGCCTCCCTTGCCTATAAAAAAGGATTGGAACAGGCAAGTCCCGTTATACTGGAACCTATTTCCCATGTAGAAGTAATTGTACCTGATGATTATATGGGAGATATCATTGGTGATTTGAACAAAAGAAGAGGAAGAATACTGGGCATGGATCCAATCGGAGGCGGGTTGCAGAAGGTAACCGCTGAGGTTCCAATGGCGGAGATGTTTAAATATGCTACAGATTTGCGTTCTATGACCCAGGGAAGAGGAAGCTTTACTTCCCGATTTGAGAGGTATGAAGAAGCACCTGCAAATGTTAGTCAAAAGATTATTGAAGAAGCTAAGAAGGAAAACGAATAAATATGTAAAACAAGGGACGGCTCTTCTAAAGAAGGGTCGTCCCTGTCTCGTAGAAGGAGGGTCGGAAAGAAATATGAATAGATATAAACCCAGTAGAGAGGAAGCTTATAACCTATTAAGGGAATATAATAGCGATGAAAGTTTGATAAAACATGCACTGGCTGTAGAAGCGGTTATGTTACATTTTGCTGATATATTGAATGTAGAGGATAAAGAGAAGTGGGGAATCATAGGACTGGTTCATGACCTTGACTATGAAAAATACCCTGATGAGCATTGCAAAAAAGTTAGGGAGATACTTACTGAAAGGAACTGGCCTGAGGATTATATCAGGGCAATTCAAAGCCATGGTTGGAAAATTTGCACTGATGTTGAACCGGTTGAAACAATGGAAAAGGTTTTGTATACGATCGATGAATTAACGGGTCTTATTAATGCCACTGCTCTTATGCGCCCAAGCAAAAGCATATTGGATATGGAGGTAAAATCCATAAAGAAAAAGTGGAAGCAAAAGAGCTTTGCGGCAGGAGTCAACAGGGAGATTATTCAGGAAGGTGCCCGATTACTTGGAATGGAATTAGATAAAGTAATGGAAGAAACTTTAAAAGGTATGCAGAAAGTTGCAGAAGAAATCGGTTTAAAAGGAAATATAGAGTAATCACAAGCTATTATAAAATAACAGCAAAAAGCAAGTTCTGAAAGAATCAGGACTTGCTTTTTTTGCTGTTATTAGGACTAATTTACTACAATATATTTTGTTAATATCTTACACGATTATTGAATATTATTTTTATTAATGATAAAATATTCAAACAAGGGGATTATATACTAGTGAAAATATCATCTGTTACATTACAATTAATTATATATGACTTTCCTTTTTTCTAGTGCTAAAGTGGTTATTACATATCTTTTATTTTGTAACTGCTCCAATCACTAGTCGTTGAAGACAGGTATCATGTCAGTATCTTTATCCTTCCCTTGTATATTATAGACCTACTTCTATGTTTCACGCTTCCTATTTCCCAATAGAAAGGAGAAAATTTCCTATGCATATTTATAACTATTATAGCGGTTTTTTTGTAAATTTTAGGAAGACAAATTAATTTTTTGAAATATTTATTTAGGAGGAATGTGCGATGGGGTGGCGTATTTTTAAAAAAGTTGTAATAATGGTATTATTTCACCTGCTCATTTTTTGCTTATTCCTTGTTCCTACCCTTGCTGCTGAGTTAAGTTTTGTAGAAGAAAATGATACATCAATAATTTATTCAGGAAGCTGGAGTCGTCAATATTCATCCAATGCAAGCGGAAGCTATTATATGCGCAGTAATACTAAAGATTCAACGGTTTCATTACATTTTTATGGGACAGGAATAAAATGGATTGCCAGGACAACAAATGATTCTGGTTTAGCAGAAGTCATAATAGACGGAATAGCCGAGACAACAGTGGATTTATATAGTATAAATACCATAGAGCAGCAGTTGGTTTTACATAAGACTCATCTTGACAGGGGCAACCACACAATTGAAATAAAGGTTACTGGGAATAAAAGACCTGAGTCGTCCAACGCTTATATAAGCGTGGATGCTTTTGAAATCATTGACAGTGACGATATAATTCCGCCAGTTGCTCCTGGTAAGCCAATAGCTTTTAGTTCAAATAAGCTTGTGGAATTACAGTGGCAACCGGTAAGTACAGAAGATATAGAAGGGTACAATGTATATCGTTCTACATCGCCGGATACCGGTTTTGTACGCCTGAATCAATGGCTTATAAAAGGGGTAACGACTTACAGTGATGTGACACCAAATAATGGTACGGTGTACTATTATCACGTTACATCGGTGGATAGAGTGGGTAATGAGTCGATACCCTCAGATACTGTTTCCGCGCTTCCTGCAGTGTATAACGGGTATTATGAAGAAACGGCAACCGGTTTGGATTATACCGGCAGCTGGAACAGGCAAAGTGGTGGTTCTCCAAGCGGCGGCTACTATAACAGAAGCGCAGAGGCCGATGCTACGCTGCCCGTAAGCTTTTACGGAACGGGTATAAGATGGATAGGAATAAATGACAGGTATGGGGGTATTGCAGAAGAAACCCTTGACGGGGAAGCAGAACAGGTGGATTTGTACAATGCCAGCAGCCAATATCAGGTTACTGTTTATGAAATGACGGGGTTAAGCAATGGGATTCATAATCTAATCATTCGTGTAACGGGAAATAGAAATGCGGCATCAAGCGGAACATATGTCTATATAGATGCCATAGAAGTAACAGGGGACGTACTAAAAACAGGGCGTGTGGAAGAAAATTCTGTTGTCATGGACTACAGCGGTATATGGGATACCCGGCCCGATAGCGCCCACAGCGG
>JAAYHJ010000010.1 GCA_012735465.1 Clostridiaceae bacterium | reverse complement strand
TTTTCTGCTGCAAAATTTACTATTTGTCTACTTATCTTATGGTCTTGGTCTTTCATCCATCGTTGTTCTTTATCTGATATTTGTTTTATATTTTTAAGTTTTTTAGCTTTACCTAGTTTTTGACGCAATTCTTTATACTTACGTCTAATATATTTATTTTGTCTACCATTGCCAAAGAATTTTGTTTTATTATTGCTTGTTACTGCTACAGCGGGAACTTTCAAGCCTAAGTCTACTCCCATTATCTTTTCGTTATTGTTTTGCTTTTCAGATACTTCTACTGCTACTTGCGCCATCCATTTTCCTGATTTTTTTGTTATTCTTAATGTGCCTAATTTATTAGTGAACTGTTCTTTTTGATAATTTGTTAATAATGCTTTAACTTTAATTCTTTGTGACTTTCCATTAACCGGCACAGGAAAACTTAAATAATCACTTATCTTATAATTTTGATTATTCCATATACATACTGGTTTCTTTAGTACAGATAATTTCTTAGTCTTTTTATATTTCCTATAAACACTTTTTGCATCCTGTATAGCCTGATTTTTTATCGCACTTGGTAGGGTTGCTTCAATGTTCTTTGATGTTAATTTTGCATTTCCATTCTCAATCATATCTTGGACAATGTTATTAACTGTAGATATATATTCATTTAATGTTTCTTCTAAGTATTGTTCCTGTTCTTTAGTCGGAAGTATTTTGAATTTTATTGTTAATTTCATAATTCACAACCTTTCTATACATTTTTTTGATTTTCAATGTACTTTTGTATTGCTTCTTCACTTACATATCCGACAGTACAGCAAAAGTATGAACGAGTCCATAAGGAAGGTATTCTACTTTTTAATTCTGGGTACTTATTTCTCAATATTCTGCTACTGGTTCCCTTAAAACATCGTATTAATTCATGCAAAGGTTGTCGTGGGTCAAAACTTATAAACATATGAACATGTTCTGGCATTATCTCTAATGCTTTTATTTCAACTTCTTTTTTCTTTGCTATATCATAAAATATTTGTCTTAAATCTTCAGCTATATCTCCAATTAATACCTTGCGTCTATATTTGGGGCAAAATACTATATGATATTGATTGAGATATACAATTCCCTTTTTGTGTATATATTTATTATTCATTAGGTATTCACCACCTATCTAATTATAACATATCAAATTATTAGATATGTGTCAAATATCTAATACGCCTTCATCCCAATAACTAAAGTCATGGGCTTTCGGCTAAGTTATGTGTAACCTGATAACCATCATGCTATAAGCCTACAACTCATAGACCAAAACACCAATGGGTATAAATATATTTGTTTATTTAATCTAAAATAATTACTCTTTCAAAGCTTTACACCAGAACTCAAAAACATCGAAAAACAATTTTGCTATCCATCGGATTTCATCATTGCTCTTTTCTGTCAGCTCATTTATATTTGAAATCTCCAGCATTTCGCAAATATTTTTTTGGAATTTATCATTTTTTACCTTACCTGTTATCTTAGACAAATTTAAGAGAAGGGAAACAAAGAAAAATTTAAAATTAACAATATTTGTATCATCATTTTCTATATTCCAATCTTCATATTTCCTGGATAGCATTATTATGAATTTGTGAAACTGCGAAACAGAAATATCATTAAATATATCCCAAAGTTTTATGATTTTTTCCGCTTCCTCCATTGTGTAGGGACGATTATTTTTCAGAGGTAGTACACGCTTGCCTCGCCGATAAAGGATTTCATCAATTCGGTTATTTGTATCTATTAGCTCAAAATCAAAGGTATTGGGAAAGTATATGATGCTTTCGTCATCACCGGCGCAATCCAAAGGCTTCAGTTGCTTTAAGCCATGGTTATCCGGATACAAATAGAAATTGTAATGCTCGGCAGCATCCGTTGTTTTATTTGACATTTCATAAATAAGATAGTATTTACCTGTTTCGTAAAAATCCTCAACATCTGCAGATTCGGATTTACAATTATACAATAAGAGTTTTAATTTATTTGCTTTTATTTCCTTCTTTAAATCTTCCCTTTTGACATCATCGCATCTTATCTTTCTCAAGGCTCTTATACCTATGTATAAAGGCTTTTTATAATCCTGTATTATAACACCCGTATGGAGAGGCAGTTTTCCGTACACAAATTTGAAATGGCGGCTGTACAGACGATTAATGTTCTTTATAAGGCTTGGAACATATCCTGCAGGAATGGCAAACTCCCAGCTTACAGGGGTTGGCTCAATTATGGAAAAACAGGGCTTGTAGTTTTGGCATATGTTGTTTTCAATCTGCCGGAAAAAGTCTTCCGTTGTTTCCCAAATCCTGCGAAGTCTTGCAGGAGAAGGGTTTTTGCGTATAATAAACTGTAGCAGCAATATTGAGAAAAACTCTATTTCTTCTTTTGACCATTTATCCCATAATATTGTCCGGGTATCCCAGTCTATAAACTTACCTAAACTGGTGTTTTTGATGAAATCTTCCCATTCATTTCCCGTTATCGAATCGAAAAATACCTGCCTGATCCAGTCGTCAAGAGTTTCGTTATTGGCTTTACATCCCTTGTATGAATTTTTCGCAAGATCCCCTATGAAAAAACCACCTTTCTGTAATTCCCTTAGCCTATCAATAAATTTATTAATGCTGTTCATGAATTTGTTATAGGTTTCTTCTTTAAAATAATCTTTATATTTTAGAAAATTTTCCTTTAAACTTATTGCATTTTCATACAATGAATTCAAGTCTTCATAAAACAAACCAATAACTTCTTCAAAATTATTATCATAATACTTAACTGTTTTGATCTTCTCATCTAACTTAATTGAGTTGTTAAAAAGTTCATTTCGTAAATTTTTAACCAATAATTCGATTTCATTTGCCTCTTTTTTTATATCCCCGCTTCTGCCTTTAACATTTTTAGCAAAAGAACTTTTATCATATTGCGGAATTGTGGGTAATATCCTAATTGATTCTTTTTTTATCTCGTTTAACCAACTGTCATCTTCCATGAAGACTGTTTCTTTTGAAAAAAACGTCCTGAAGAACATCTTTATTTCTTCAAGCCTTTTGCAATAATCCACCCGACGTATAAGTAAGCTGTTTAACATGTTGCCGTTCAGCCATTCCTTAAGTTCAAATTTCATTGTTACAAGGGCAATTCTTCCGTTTTTGTCCTGCAACCCAGGCGTCCTTATCGTTTCATCTCCAGTGTTATCCATCCACTTGTCAAGCCGGTTTATAATCTTGTTTTTATAATAAATTTTTCTTTTCACCTTGTCGTGCAGAAAATTATTCCTGGCTTCTTCAAGAATAAATGTCAGGTTCATAAGACCACGGAAAGGTTTCGTTAAAAAGATGGCAGGATATAATTCCTTAAGTTTTCCGAATATATCTACAATCCTGTTTTTTACTTCCATAAGATCGGGATGAAGTTCAGTTAGAGAGATATTATCATCTTTACCCAGGTCTTCGCCCACTATGAAATAAATCCCTGTCTCATCCCGGTAAATTTCATTTCCCAAAGAATAACAGGTTTCTACGAGATACTTAATTTTTTCATCTATTATTTTAGCGGTTTCCCGATACAATTTAATCTGTGAAGGTCTTAAACCTCTCTCCGCCAAGCTTAGCTTATCGTACTGTATACCCATAATCCTCCACTTTATACTGGCCGGTGATTCAAAATAGGTTTTTATCCTTCCCTGCCCTGCCGTATCGGAGACAATAAGACACATGTTGGCTAAAACTGCCTTGAACATGGAGGCAACCATTTGGACCTGATCCCAAAGTGTAGCATCATTTGCAGGGAAACGGTCATCACTCAATATGGAAGAATACCACGGTTTTATATTCTCAAAGAGCCATTTCCTTATTACCTTCCAGTCAGGGTTTTTATAATAGCCATTGCCGTCCATGAACTTATGAAACTCAATCCAAAAGCGTCTCCTCCTTTCATCCATATCCTTTATCGAAAATTCCTTCTTAAATGTGCCAAAGGCATTGGCAACAAAAAGCCTTGGTATACCACTTGTTTTATCTCGTTTTACCAGTTCCCCCTTATCTAAACAGGAATTTATGTTTTCACAACCCCTAAAAAAAATTTCAGAAGATAAATCTTCTGAGCTTTCTCCTGCTTTCATAAACTCAATTAATTTAATTTTCTTATCTTTTAATTTTTTATCTTTTAAATCATAGGAAGGTAAATCAACTGAAAGGCCGCAGAAGAAATCCTTCAATTCTTTTGATACCTCGCAAAGCTCATCACAAAAATACCCTTTGTCATAATAATGTTTATAACTCGAAAACTTAATATTAACTTCATCATAAGGAAAATATTTTATAAAATATTCTTTAAAATTGCCAAACCCCACATGGGTCTTCCCCATGTTGAAAAGCAACGCTCCAATTTCTGCCTTCAGTATATCAGAGTTGTGGGTCTTTAATTTTCCCAAATCCAGCATTTATCCCACCCCTCAACTGTAAAACCCTTATCGTGATATTAGTTTTAATCAATCACAACAATCCTGTTTTCAGACTTTGTCCTTTTCACATCAATAACCCTCTGGTTTTCCGAACCACGGAATTTCAAAAGTAAATTCCTTTTATCCGCTTCATACCTACCGTCCACAAGTATATCAGTTTCATTAAGCAATGCATCCCAGCCCCTATGTTTCGATGAGTTTTCCACCAGGTATTCATAAGTGTAACCGGTATAAGTGACTATATCAAGGTTCAGCTTTTTTGCTTCCTTAGCAAGAACGGCAAAGGCCTCAGCCTGTTCAAAGGGTTCACCCCCGCTGAATGTAATGCCATCCAGCAGGGGATTTTTTTTTGCCTGCTCAAGTATTGAACTAACCGTTACCAATGTACCTCCGTCAAAAGAATGGGTTTCCGGGTTATGGCAGCCAGGGCATTTATGTTTACAGCCCTGTGCAAAGACTACCATCCGTATTCCCGGACCGTCCACTATTGATTCTTTTATTATTCCAGCAATTCTTATATAAACATTCATTTCAAAATCACCATATGCTTTACCCTGTCCCGTTCTTCGGCCCTTTTTGCATCATTGAATCTTTCAACGGAACCCACAAGGTACCCTGTGATTCGCCTTATTCTTTCAAACTTAATATCCCCTTCTTCCCGTCCGCAGAAAGGACATGTATTTCCAATAATACCGGTGAATCCGCATACAGGATCTCTGTCCACCGGGTGATTGACGGAACCGTAGCCGATACCGGCTTCTTTCATAGCCCTGATAATTTTCTCAAAAGCCTCAAGGTTTTGTGTCGGGTCCCCATCCACCTCCACATATGTGATATGCCCGGCATTGGTCAGCTCATGATACGGTGCCTCAATTCTTATCTTGTCAAAAACGCTGATTTCATGGTATACCGGGACATGAAAACTGTTCGTGTAATATTCACGGTCAGTAACCCCTTCAATAGAACCAAAAATCTCCCTGTCCATTTTGACAAATCTGCCCGCCAGACCTTCCGCCGGAGTTGCAATAAGGGTAAAGTTCATATTATATTTTTTGCTGGTTTCATCCATACGTTTTCTCATATGTCCCACTATTTCCAGCCCAAGTTTTTGTGCTTCTTCCGATTCACCATGATGCCTGCCAACCAAAGCCTTTAAGCATTCCGCCAGGCCAATAAAGCCTGTTGTAAGGGTCCCGTGTTTTAAAACCTCCCTAACCTCATCTTCCCAGCCAAGCTTATCAGAATCAATCCATACACCCTGGCCCATTAGGAAAGGATAATTCTTGACCTTTTTTCGGGCCTGTATCTCAAACCTCTCCAAAAGCTGTTCAATCACCAAATCTATCTTTTTATCCAGTTCATCAAAAAATATATTGATATCTCTATTACTTCTCAGTGCAATCCTAGGCAGGTTTATGGTTGTAAAGCTCAAGTTTCCCCTTCCGTTTACTATCTCCCTGGAAGGGTCATGTACATTGCCTATCACCCTGGTTCTGCAGCCCATGTATGCTATCTCCGTTTCAGGGCGTCCGGGCTTATAATATTTAAGGTTAAACGGAGCATCCAAAAATGAGAAATTGGGAAACAGCCTTTTGGCACTTACTCTGCAGGCAAGCTTGAACATATCATAGTTTGGGTCCCCGGGATTATAATTTATTCCTTCTTTAACCTTGAATATATGTACAGGAAATATAGGTGTTTCCCCGTTGCCAAGACCAGCTTCCGTTGCCAGGAGGATATTTTTAATTACCATCCTCCCCTCGGGAGATGTATCGGTACCATAGTTTATGGAACTGAAAGGTACCTGTGCTCCTGCTCTGCTGTGCATCGTATTTAGATTATGAATGAAAGCCTCCATAGCCTGATATGTATTCCTGTCGGTTTCCTCCCGTGCCTTTTCAGAAGCAAAAGCCTGTGCCCTATCGATGATAGACGTATCCGGTATGAATTCCATGAGATGTTTCTTCTCCAATTTTAAATATCTTTCATTGGGAACCAGCGTTGGATAAGCATTGTGCTCGTCTGCAATTTTTTTTGCAATAGTGTTCACCAGTGTTGCTGCATCTTCATTACCGGACAATAAAAACAACGCTTTAGCCAAGTTTTGCTTGTAAAGCCTTGAATAGGTTTTGGCAACACCCAGGGCCATTCCATAATCAAAATTTGGTATACTTTGCCCTCCATGCTGGTCGTTTTGATTGGACTGAATGGCTATGCACGCCAGGGCCGAATAGCTGTTGATATCGTTTGGTTCTCTCAGGAACCCGTGCCCTGTGCTGAATCCATTTTTAAAAAGCTTAACTATATCAATTTGGCAGCAGGTGGTAGTAAGGGTAAGAAAGTCCAAATCGTGTATGTGAATGTCACCGTTTTTATGAGCTTCCGCGTGCTCGGGCTTCAATATGAACATTTCACAAAACTGCTTTGCCCCTTCGGAACCGTATTTGAGCATGGTTCCCATAGCAGTATCACCATTAATGTTTGCATTTTCCCGCTTCAAATCATTATCCTTGGATTCTTTGAAAGTTAATTCTTCATATATCTTCATCAGCCGGGTATTCATTTCCCTTACGCGCGTCCTCTCAGCCCGGTACAGTATGTATTCCTTAGCGGTTTTGGCATGTCCTTCTTGAATCAAAACCCTTTCAACAATATCTTGAATTTCCTCGACCCCCGGTACCTTTTTATCCGGATCTCTGCATAACTCTTCAACCACTTTTTCAGCCAAGGCCATAGCCGTTTCATAACTTTCCTCTCCTGCAGCCCTGGTTGCTTTGAATATGGCATTGGTTATCTTTTCTATATTAAATGGTACTTCTCTTCCATCTCTCTTCTTGATTTTTGTAATCATTCAACATTGCACCCTCTTTTATACTGAGTTTTTTGTAGAATCTATGATACAATATCTAGGCATATTAATGATACCACACACTGTATATTGTGTCAACATTTTTTGTATCTTCACTTTCCTTTTTCCTTTTCAAATAATGACCCCATAGCTTCATAAAGCTTTTTCCTATAATCTTCATACTGACTTCTTATCCAAGGGTTATCACACAGGAACTTATTTAAAGAATATATAGCCCTTAAGGTACTATGACTTACATCATGTTCTATCAGTTCTGTATCCTTAAGAAGAGTATCCTCTATACCAATGTTTTTCAAAAACTCTTGTATAATTTCATGCCTTTTCAAAAGAAATTCTCCCACGGTTTTTCCATCCTCCGTGAGTTGGATAATCCCATATTTTTGGTAATCTACCAAGCCCAGTTCACATAATTTTTGAACTTTCTTGGTTGTTGATGACGGGCGAACATTTAATTTTTCCGCCAGTTGGTTAATACGTGCATATCCTTCATCCAGACATATTCTATAAATCATTTCCATATAATCTTCCAGGCTGGAAGTCAATATTTTTTTCTCACTATTCAGCATTTGATAGCCTCTAACCGTATGAAATCCCTTGTCTGCTTTCATTCTTTATATCCTCCTTTTTTCTTTCTACCTGTAACAAATACGGTTGATAAATCATATCTTAGTCATTAGGTACAGCAAATAAAGTTTCCCACAACTAACTTATGATTTAATCCCAACAAAAATAATAAAGGAGTGTCTTTCTATGGATAAAAATTTAATAACGCTGGACAAATTACCGGTCGGTTCCTTTGGTAAAGTTAGGAAACTTGTTGCAGACGGAATTTCGCGCAGAAGATTGTTGGACTTGGGACTAATTTATGATACAACTGTGGAGTCTTTAAGGAAAAGCCCGGTTGGCGATCCAATTGCCTATGAGATTAGAGGAGCCGTGTTCGCTCTGCGTTCCGAAGAAGCATCAAAAATTCTTGTTGAGTCAATCTATCCATAAAAATAAGGAGGCCTATAAAATGGGTTTAAAGGAAATGTTTAAAGTTGAATTAGAATCACCGGATGATATAGTGGTTGCACTGGCAGGTAATCCCAATACGGGTAAGAGCACCATTTTTAACAGTCTTACAGGTCTTAATCAGCACACCGGTAACTGGCCGGGAAAAACCGTAAGCAATGCCCAGGGAAAATTCACCCATAGAAATAATAGATACATACTGGTTGATCTGCCAGGAACTTATTCCTTATTAGCCAATTCGGTTGAAGAGCAAGTTGCAAGGGACTTTATATGTTTTGGCAACCCCCATGTGACGGTAGTTGTAACCGATGCTACCTGCCTGGAAAGAAATTTAAACCTGGCCCTTCAAATTATGGAAATTACTGATAAAGTTGTAGTATGTGTAAACCTTATGGATGAAGCCAAAAGGAAAAAAATAAATATTGACCTTGGAAAACTTTCTAATTTATTGGGCGTACCTGTGGTAGGAACCTCTGCCCGGAATGGAAAAGGATTGGAAGAGCTAAAGGATGTAATACGGAAGGTGGCTTGCGGAGAAATTAATCCAAAACCCATACAAATAAGCTATGATGATATCCTGGAGAGAGCTATCCAGGAGGTAGAAGCTTATATTCAAGATTTAATCGGCAATCAAATGAATAGTAAATGGATAGCCCTTCGCCTTATCGACGGGGATCAGGCACTAATAGATTCAATGAATGACTACCTGAATCTTAACTTATCAGAAGATTTTCTGCTAAAAGATACATTGGAAAAAGCCAGAAAGGAGTTGGAAGCGGAAAACATTCAAATTGAAGACTTACGGGACAGGATTGTTTCAAGCATTGTTAAGACCGCTGAAAGCATCAGCAGTAAAGTTGTTTCCTTAGACAATAAATTACATAATCAGTTGGATCGAAAGATAGATAATATCCTAACCTCAAGGCTTTTTGGTATCCCTATTATGATTGCTCTTTTGGGATTTGTTTTCTGGCTGACAATTGAAGGCGCTAATATTCCATCTGCAATGTTAGCCAAAGGTTTATTCTGGATTGAAGGGCAATTAAGTTTTTTCTTTACTTGGCTCGGTACACCCGTATGGGTCCACGATATTATTGTATTAGGCATGTATCGCACACTGGCCTGGGTTGTATCAGTAATGCTTCCACCAATGGCAATCTTCTTTCCGTTGTTTACACTGTTGGAAGATTTGGGTTATCTTCCCCGGGTCGCTTTTAATTTGGACCATTATTTCAAAAAAGCCTGTACCCATGGTAAACAGGCTTTAACCATGTGCATGGGATTTGGATGCAACGCTGCCGGGGTCATCGCCTGCAGAATCATTGATTCTCCAAGAGAACGGTTGATCGCAACCATTACCAATAATTTTGTCCCTTGCAACGGACGATTCCCAACTTTGATTGCCCTGGCCAGCATTTTTATTGCAGGTGCAGCCGGTGCTTTCAGCTCCATTGCAGCTACCTTGTCAGTATTGGCAGCCATTATATTAGGTATAATAATCACCCTGTTTAACTCCAAATTATTATCGAAAACAATTTTAAGGGGATTGCCTTCTTCCTTCACTTTGGAATTGCCACCCTATAGAAAACCACAGATAGGGAAAGTTATAGTTCGTTCTATTTTTGACCGCACCTTATTCGTTTTAGGTAGAGCAATTGCAATTGCTGCTCCTGCCGGCTTAGTCATATGGTCTATGGCTAACATCACCATGGGTGACACCAGCATATTGACCCATTGCGCCCGGTTCTTAGATCCCTTTGCCCGGCTTTTAGGGCTTGACGGATACATTATCACGGCCTTTATATTAGGCCTACCTGCAAATGAAATAGTCATTCCCATATTGATTATGAGCTATATGTCCAAAGGTTCTATACTGGAACTGGAAAGCTTGGCTGAGATGAAACAATTATTCCTGGATAATGGCTGGACCTGGCTAACTGCTGTTTGTATGATGCTTTTCTCATTAAACCATTGGCCTTGTGCCACTACATTATGGACCATTAGAAAGGAAACTCAAAGCTGGAAATGGACCTGGGTTTCGTTCTTTGTTCCAACAATAACAGGTACTGTACTATGCTTTATAGTTGCTCAAGGAGTACGACTTTTAGGCTTAATATAGATTTACACAGATAATTTGCAACTTATATAGTTCCATACAAACACCGCCCATGCTTATTCCACATAGTATAGAGTGTAAATAATTATAATAAAAATTATTTATGGGGATAGAGTATGGGCAAATCACGTTCATTCCCTTTCCATTCGGCATACTCTATCCTATTGCGACCGGAAACCTTGGCCTTATATAACAATTTATCGGCCATGGCTATAATTTCTTCCAGGGAGCTTTCCGGTGAATACCGAACTGTCGTTACCCCAAAACTTGCAGTAACATATTCCAAAACAGAAGATTTTTTATGTTCAATTTTTAGCTCTTGAATCTTTTGCCGAATATCTTCAGCTATCTTTACTGCAGTATGAATATCCGTATCAGGTAATATACATGCAAATTCCTCTCCTCCATAACGAGCTGTCAAATCAACGGATCGATTTATACAGCATGTCAATACCCTGCCGATCTGACGCAGGCAATCATCTCCCATGACATGACCATAACAATCATTATATTCTTTAAAGTTATCAATATCCAGTAAGATAATTGATAATTTAGAATTTGAACGCCTGAACCTGGAATACTCATGTTCCAAAGTAGCATCAAAGCACCTTCTGTTTGCTATCCCCGTTAAGCTATCCTTATTACTCAATTCTTTCAACTGGCGATTGGATTCTTCCAATAATAGCTCCATTTCCTTTCTTTCATTTATATCCGTTAACATGGCAAAGGAGCCCTCAAACCTTCCATATTCATCTAAAATTGCTTTTGCAGAAACCAAAAACCAGTGGCTTCGTCCGTCTTTTCTTAACAAGCAACATTCATAAACCGAATCAGCACCTTTTTTACGTAAAGATTCTTGATATTTGTAAACATCCATTTGGCTTTCAGGGAAAAAAGAAACATATGACTTTCCAATCATCTCATCAACTGCATATCCAAGAACTGAAGCCATTTTTTCATTAGCAAAAGTAATTTTATAATCCTTATCGAAAATAAGAATTCCTTCAATGGCTGTCTCCACGATTTTTTGGAATCTGAATTCAGTCTTTCTCAGTTTTTTTTCAATCTCCAATAATTGTGCATCGCTTCTTTCTTTAGCAAGCATCAGTAAAATGAACCCACTTATTAAGAATATGCAAAAACTCGCTATGGGTATCACGTAGAATATGACATTACCTCTCCTCATTAAGGCATACTCAGGAAAACATAAGCATATGATGGAAGCTATCAAAAATGTCGATCCGGTTATAAAATAACATGTAGCCAAAAACAATCGCAGTGAAAACTTCATACCCGATTTACTAAACAGAAACAGACTGGGCAAATAGTAAAAGATGCTTTGTATAAGAAAGACAAGTCCAAGCCGATAAGGATCAGCCAAAAATATCATTATCATAAATACCAGTATAATACCAATAGATGTCAAAATATGTATTCGCCTTGTAACGGATTTTCCGGATAGGATTCGGATAGCCCAAGCTTCATAGGCACAACCCAATAGTAAAAAAATATTTGCTATCATTGTTAAACTGTCATAGTTGTTTATCCTAAAGCAAAGCAATAGGGAACCTGAGGCTTGTAAAATTTTTGCCGTAATCCAGAAAGGAACTTCTTGGAAATTATTATTATTAAATTTAAATACTATTAATAACAATGCAAATAGAAAGGATCCGATTGCAAGCATTAATGTTACAGTGCTTAAATCCTTGTTAACCTCTCAAATCCAAATATATTTTAATAATCCCTTAATACCAAAAATTTTATTATAATTTATTATATAACAGCCTTGCTAAATATGGAATAGTTACTTTACTCCTTTAACTAATCCCTTTGAATAATTATTTAGGCCGTATATTAAAAGTTAAGAAACCGGAACAAAAGAAAAGCACATGGCACACAGATATCCGTGTGCCATGTATGTATAAATCATCCCTTTATTTTGCATCCAGTCTTTGAATAGATTTAAGAGCCCAAATATACTTGTCTCTTAAACTTTCATCCACATATTCTTCCGTCTCCACAATACTTAAATTATCTTTTAAGTATTTTACCGCTTTGTCTTTTTCGCCACATAAATACATAAGAATTCCCCGTTCCAAGGCAAAATGTGTACCAAAGACTACATCAGTACTAGCGGTATCATCAAAGAGCTTTTCCACATAATACAGCGCCTTATCGTATTCTCCCAAGCGTGCCAGCCAATATGCTGCAAAAGCGTAAAAGCGGATATCTTGCATATTGGCGACAATGGCCTCCCCATA
Organism: Clostridiaceae bacterium; assembly: GCA_012735465.1. Taxonomy (GTDB): domain Bacteria; phylum Bacillota; class Clostridia; order SK-Y3; family SK-Y3; genus JAAYHJ01. Next base: position 10,137 of record JAAYHJ010000010.1, on the reverse strand, counting down.
TTCATTTGGTACGAAAAGTCCATAAGCCTTATCTATATATTCAATTGCTTTTTGGTTATTTTTCTCTTGCAGCACATAGTATAGAATAAATTCTTCATACACTTTGTATAAATCATCTTTGCCATTCTTATCTATGCTATAGGCTGCCTCTGCCTTCTTAAGGTACTCTATGGAGTTCTTGGGATCAAGTTTATACATCCAATAATATAAACCCGCCTTATTCCAATAATCTTCTTGTTCTAATTCCTTCAATACTTCTAATCTATCTTTTTCAGGTTCATAATAAGGAATTTCTTCCCGTTTTATTTTTTCATACTTTTCTATTACCGCATTCTCCAGCTCTTTTAGCTTTTCCTCGTATTCATCTGTGCCGTATTCATATCCTTGTGCTTCAGCCTCAAGATATACACCTGTCATAAGTTCTTGCGCCAATTGACGGTCCAATTCATAGGCTTTAAATTCAGCCACATATTTTTTATCCAGCTCAGTAGGGGGATTTTGATACATATCTTCAGTCATAAAAGTTGCCACATAATCACCGTCATTGCTGGAACCAATGGTAAATAAATATATATCGGGATTTGCAAAGAAATCCATATTGTATGCAATTTCTTTCAACACATTGGTCATTATAACTGCTGTAGCCGCACGGGTAATATTTTCTTTAGGTTTAAATGTTCCATCCGGGAAACCATTAATAATTCCATTATTAACGAGGTTCATGATTTCATCATAAAATGCATACTCCGGTGTAACATCCTTAAACCCAATGCCCCGGCTTCGTACCGGTGGAGTCATAAATGCTGTGGTAACCAGAACAGCTTCTTCACGGGTTATAGGTTGATCGGGATAGAAGCTTTCGCCAGGGAAAATTTTCTTAAATAAATCCGGTTCCTTCTTATCACAATAATTCTTAACCCAGGCTACATAATTTTTAGACCAATGATTTTCTAAATCATTATAAGACGGTTCATATTGTGCCTTTGCAAAATTTTTCAAAAATTCTCTTCTTTCATTTTCACGGAAGCCATAGAAATAAAAATTACCCATACTATCCGGCACGTATTCAGATGTAATACTTTCATCTAAAATACAAACGGTTTTAAACAAAGATGTCAAATATTCAGCCCGTGTAACCTGGTTGTCCGGCTTAAATGTCTTATCCGGATATCCGGATAAAATTTCAATGTTGACCAGTGCATAAACAGATTCACTTGCCCAATGATTGTCAATATCAGTAAGTTCAGGAGCTGGGGACACATAAACCATTTCTTCCGCTCCAGCGCTAATTGGAATAAATACATTGGTAAATACTAATGACAGAACTAAAAATAAAATAGTTGATTTGTGCATTTGTACAACTCCTTACTTTTTTTATTTAGCAATCATTAATAGGAATTAGTTATGGATACCAACCCCCTATTAGGTTTGCATTTTTTAACAAAATTCAATGCAAAGATTGCCATTAATAGATATTCGACAAAATATCACAAAATCCTTCTTTATATTGAACTTTCATTTATAATGCTTTTATAATTCTAATAATCACTTCGTGTTTTATTAGCCCTAACAGCAGAGTGTTCAATTTAAGTGTGTTTTATAATTTTGATATTTCCTGTTTTTACAAGTAGTAACTTAATTGAATAATACTTTTACCAATGGTATAATTCTATTCAGTCAAAACAAAGGAGTGATATCTTGGAAATCAATGCTAATAATCTTTTAAAGGTTATTAAATTATCTGCTCAAATCATAATTGAAAACGGAGGAGAAATATATCGTGCTGAAGAAACAATAAGATTTATAGGCAAAGCTTTTGAGGTTCAGGAGATAGAGTCAATTGCCACTCCTACAGGATTTTATATAACCATATCCATAAATGGGGAAGATACTAATACATTAGTAAAACGAATATGCAAAAGAAGCATCGATTTACAAAAGATAAATGATGTTAATAATATTTCAAGAAAATTATCGCAACATTCTATTACACTTAATGAAGCCTTGATGGAATTAGAAAATATAAATAAAAGAACAGATTTGGAAATCAAACATGCCATACTGTATACAGGTCTGTGTTCAGCATTTTTTACTGTATTATTTGGAGGTCAAATACTTGAATTTTTTACGGCGCTATTTACCGGAATTATAGTTTCTTTAGTGTCCAAACGGCTTGAAAATATTCATTCATATTACTTTTTTTCAAGCTTTTTCTCAGGACTTATAATAGCATTTATAGCAATATCTACAACATATCTGACAAAGATGGACAACTATAATAATATTATTGTGGGATGCATGATGCCGCTTCTGCCGGGTCTTGCAATGACCAATGCAATTCGGGATACCATAAGAGGGGATTTGATATCCGGTATTGCAAGGGCTGCAGAAGCTTTGCTTGTTGCATCATCTTTGGCTGCAGGAACGGGAATTATTATTTATATAGCTTATAGTATTGGAATTTTAAGTTGAGTGGAGGTAAAAATGTTAGGAACTGTCTTAAATCTGGTTTATTGCTTTGTAGCATCCTTATTTTTTGCACTAATAATGAATGCTCCCAAAAAAACTTTAATAATCACGTCCATATCTGCATCCTTAGGATATTTTATATATATATCCTGCTCAACGGTAAATTCAACCCTTGGCTTTTTTGCAGGAACCATATTTGTAGCTATGATGGGTGAAATATTAGCCAGAAAATTCAAAATGCCTGCAACAATTTTCATTTTCCCGGCCGTTATTCCAATCGTTCCAGGGTTTGGCCTTTACCAAACAATGCTGGCTTTAGTTCAAAATGATATTACTTCAGCCCTTGAAATCGGTACAAAAACCATATTAAATATTGCTGCTATGGCAATAGCCATTGCATTGGTCAGTGTATTGGCTGTGAGATGCTCCAGCCACTTAAAAAAACCCCACTCCTTTAAGTGAGCGGAAAGATTAAAGTTTATTTTCAATGTAATGAGCTAACTCATATAAACATTTTAAGAATTTTTATACATTTATGATTATTTGCATTAAACCGACAATGAAAAATATTATATAACTCCTCGTCTAAATTCAGCCATTCTTTAACTTCATAAACTCTGATATTATGAGGAAGCTTTTTATTAGCTAAAGGCCTGCATAACTTGCTTTCGAACCATTCTATCTCACTATTTATTAACAGTTCAAAGTTCGCTGGCCTATATTCAACTAACCAGAAAGGTTTCTCTACACTATAGGATGGAAAAGAGATATAAAACTGATTTGATTCAATCGTATTCAAATCAACCGAATTCATTTTCGCAAGTGCTTCAATGACTGTTTGTCTAATCCCACCCCCCAGATGAAATACATACAGTCTTCCATTATCTAAAATAACAGGCCATTCTTCTGCATCCAAATCCAGGTACTTTCTTAATGATACTGCTTGCGATGAATCCTGAAAGCTCCTCTTGCCCACATAACTCCATTGTCCATGGGCAAGATTCTCACTATTTACTTTTTTCACTTCTATGTTTAAATCATCAAAACGACGAATTTGCAAAAATTGTCCCCCGGTTTTTAATCCTTGCCCTTGTGCGAAACTGATTCCAGTAGCTATTTTATCACCGCTTATTTCATCAATAACACTATATCCGTATGCTGAGTCAATATTAGAGTGGATTCGTCCGTTTGATGCCAGATTTAGCCAGTACTCACCTAACCTTATCCCTGATTCATCTTCAATGAGTTCTTCGTTCTGCTTCATATTATCAATAATTTGTTCACCGAATAAATCTGTATTAATGCAAGATTTGATTAGATCCTCGATCACTTTTCTTCCTCTTGCTCTTTTAGGAGATTGAAAAATATAAGATGCAATTTGCTGCATAGCTACGCTAAAGTTAGGTCCATTATCTTTTGCACACATCCAACCATTGATAGCTGCATGAATCATTGCTTTTTGTAAAACTTCGTCGGCTTTGTTTTCAGCGCAAAGCAAAACTTTTGTAATATTCGTCCTTCTGTTCCCCCGACCAATCCTCTGTAACAATGCGGGTACATCCGGTGCTGGTTCATCAATAACTATCAGGTCAATATTTCCAATGTCAATGCCAATCTCAAGAGTAGAAGTAGCAAATGCAACAATCTTCTGATTTGACTTTATTGCTTCTTCTGCCTCTTCACGCACCTTTTTACTTAAACTACCATGATGTGCAACAACCATATAATCAAATTCTGTTAATAAACCTTTCATCTTAGCGGAAAGCTCATCAACACGTTTTCTCGATTTTGAAAAAACCAGAATCTTTTCCGGTTTATCAAGAGATGAAATATATTTTTTCAACGCTTTATCTATCTGAATAACCTCATTATGTACAATTTGAATTTCTCTCTGTCCAGAAACGCTTATCACTCTTCCTTCCGGCATAAAGATATTTATTACATCTTTCGGATTACTTACCGTAGCACTTAATCCAACAATCTGAATTTTTATATTTTTACACCAATTTTCTTTTACCGCCTGACGCTTCAGACGCTTTAGTCTTTCAATCAACCATTTTACCTGCTCCCCACGCGGCGAACCGTGCAATAGATGTATCTCATCCAATACTATTGCCTGCACCCGAGAAAGTATATGGCCATATATCGAAGCATCAAGTTTGCCCCGGCATAGTATACTGTCGAAAGACTCTGGAGTGGTTATAAGTACATGAGGAATTTTATTTAGTTTTGTAGCATGATCCCCTGTCCTTCTTATTATTGACAGATTCAGTCTTCTCAATGGAGTCCATAGTCTTTCATATAAATCATTTACTAAGGCTCTTGTTGGAGAAACATAGAGAATTGTCCAGGGACCATTTATATCAACATATCTTTCTACTAACGGCGCACATACGGCTTCCGTTTTCCCACTTGCTGTTGCTGAGCATATTAATACATCTTCCCCGTTAAGAATCGGTAAAATGGCATTTCTTTGCACAGGGGTTAATCGTCCATAGTTTTCAAAAAAAACCGGCCACGCTCTTTGAAGTTTCGCTGCAATACTTCGATCTAATATTATATCCTCTTTCACACAGTTTTCCCCCTCGGAGGACCATATTTAATATCAAGAAATCCTACATACCATTTGATAAAAGCACGAATTAACCCACTATCATTACTCTCTATTTTACGCGCTAAAAGTCCTTCCACAGCGGTCGCCAAATTTTTATCAAAGCTAGAATTAAGCTTATAAACCTCACAATACATTTTGTGTATACGTTCAGCAAGCCTAATTCTTTGATCTCTATTCCAAATTTTTAATCTATACCTGTTTTTTGAATCTGTTGCAATATAATTATGAATTAATGGATCACCTTTATGGCCAGCCTGGTCGACAGTAGCAATATATATTCCTAACGGTGCCCCATAATAAATTGTCTTTCCATTAAGATACTGATTTATTGAATAAAGAATGTCTTCTACTCTGGTAATGTTCTTTTTATCGGTGTACTCTACCTCAAATTCATCGATTGTAACAATAAGCCCCTTGAAACCAGCTAATCTTGCCAAAGCAGCATGACCCGCAATGGACTCAACCAAATCCAATCCTCTTTGTTTAATCGCTTTGCTTACCATCGCTTTCAGCATAATTTGTGAACGATTAATATTATGTTCTGAGCAAATTTTTTTAACAGCTTGTGTTGCAGTAATTTGATCGCTACAGGATATTACAGATTCAACATTCTGAGCATATTTATCAATATTACCGGTCCTCATTAAGGTATAGATTGTTATCAAATTATTTCTAATTCTGTCAAAACCTGGTGTTATGATTTTTGTTGGAATGTTTCCTCTATTAATCGCTCTAATATATAAATCAACAAGAGGATTTTCTGCATCCAAACCATTATCTGCAAGCGTGGACCATAGCGAATTAAGCAAAGATGCGGAATTTGAAAGACTTACATTCCGACCATCAACCTCAACACGTGCAGTTAAAAATCCCTGCTTTCTGGCCAGATATCTAATCAGCGATAATGTATGACTCTTTCCGGTTCCATAGGGTCCGCTTATTTCAAACCCGCATGGATTTCCTGAAAGACATCTTCTAAATGTTTCATTTGCCCAAGCTTTTAATTCATCAAAACCCAATGTTAACTCTTCTATATGGTGTTCCGGAACTAGTCCAAATCTCAAAGATTCTATCGTTCTTATTTTTAAAATATCGTTATTCCTATTTCTATGTAATATATTATTATTTTCCCTCTCACGAAGTTTTGTTGCATTTGGCAATTGTTTTATTTCATTTACAGGACACATTTTGTCGATTTCCCATTCAATTTGTCGGCCATTTAAGGCGTCAACAGATATCAACGCCTTATTTCCAATCAGTTTAACTATTTTAGCCCGACCAATCTTTTCAACTTCAACAATCATACCTGGCATAGGAAACCACATACAACTTACACCTCTGCTTCATAAGCATCACTACTTTCAAATGTAGCTGCCGCTTGAATTTTACCTGTTTCTAAAATTCCCAGTAAAACGGAACAAACATTTTTGACCATATCTCTTCTATTACTACTGGATACTTCCTTCTCAAGAATATCCAAAGCAATCTTATTAACGTAATCTAACAGCTCCTCCTTTGATATTTCAACTTCATCATCAAATATATCAAAGAAAACAGAAACAAGTTTTCTCCCTATATTCTGAAGATCCTGTAATGGGTCACGTATTGTCAAATCAATAAGTGGGGCCAGGACATTTCCATCAATAAAACTACGTCCCGGTGGACTTGATATTCTTTGTTGAAGTGCGGCAAAAGTTTTCATTTTATCTACAAGATCCGGTGTAAAAGCATACATTAACAATGCAGAACCGTCTCTAAGGTCTGCTATCGCGTTAATGCCTGCTTGAAGCATTGAAAGTATTTTCTCCGTTTTCTTTTTATCAACGGATAAACCTTGTTCCGCTTCATCAAAACACACAACGGTTCCATTAAAGCCTGCCTGACGTATAAATTGGAATAGTGACAGCATCATGAGTTTTGCATAAAGATTATTTGAGCTGGTATCTATTTTGGAAATACTTAATTCTTTTGACAATGATTTATCGTTAATATCCCCTTCAAGCCAACGGCAACAACTATCAAAAACAACATCATCGTCATTTAGTTTTGCAAGCAATGCCTTCTTTACAATTTTCCCAAAGGTTTTATATTTAAAGTCCACCTTATCTAAACCCGATACCCATGCATTAACAATAATATCCTGCATATAGGTATCATTTACCTGATAACGTGCTTTATCAAGGGCAGCCTGAAGAAGTACTCTTATACCATGTTCTCTATACAAAGGTGTTCTAATCTCTCTAACCACTTCACTATAAACTATTAAGCTTTTCGTAAAGTCTATATCCTTATTTAATATTACCTCAGCCGTTACGCAGTTCATATCTCTGGCAATCTCCATAAAATGCCTTAAAAAATGTGTCTTCCCGGAGCCAAAAGGACCAACAACAAACTTTTCTGATGACATACCTCTCTTAAACTGCTCAACTAAATACTTGCTTTTTAGCCTTGAAAAGGCATTCTCATAACCTACGCCAAATACACTACAACCTTCTTCCGGAGCTGTCCCATAAGTTGCCATTCTCTCAAGCATTGAAATAAATGTTTCCTTAGATATGTACATTTCTAACCCTCACAATCTCTCGAGTGAAATATTCGCAAGAACCTTCACAAGTTCCCTTTTATAGCCCGTTCCTACATTATTGTCTATTACTGATTGTCCACTTTGAAAAAGCTTCTCCTTTAAGCCTTCAATGCTCCCTCCTAGAGTTTGAACTATTTGTACATAACGTTCCACTGCTTTTTCAAGAAAATCCTCCGGTTCACGAGCTGTACTTAATGCTTGTATAGGCAAAACCGGCCATCTCCAGGATGGGTTTTGATAACCATCCCGAACAATTTGTAATCGCTGTCCAAGTGCCTGATAGTTCATTGCACAGTTTTCCAGGAACCCGGGTAAAACTGCAAATACTACAATAGTTCTGGTCATCAAACCGTTTGAACAGCCATCAATCATTCTCCGCATAATGTTAGCAGCAATTATATTCTTCTTTGATACATTTCTTGTAGTACTTACAAGCGTCATTTCATTCTCATCAAAAAGTAATGCGGTACCGGTAAGACCAAGGGAATAAAGAGCGGCAAGGACTGTTTTTAAAACATATTCCGCATTTTTCTGTGTTAAATTTCCTTTTATACCGCCTAATCCACAATTGCGCATTAATACTGTTGAGACCTTATTACCTAAAAGATATTGTTTAAGTAGATTCCAAGAAAAGTCACTTAAAATTTCACTTCTTAATGCATAAATTATGGCATTTTTAAAACCTGCACTAGGCAGATTTTCTTTTTTCAAAACTTCAATATTCTTATTTGCTCCGCTTTTTCCTAAAGCAGCAACAATTTCCGGTAAGGATTTAACAATTTGTCCATTTATTCTTGCTTCAATGTTCATTAGAATATATTCAGTAATCAACTTCCAATCGGATAAGCTTAATGCCTGGGAAAGATCCGTACTTGCAACGGCCATCCCATTTTGTAATGATACTTCTCTCAATAGTTGAAGAACATGTGTTTTTCCGGAGCCATATGAACCTTCTATAAACTTACATGTTGCTCCACCTTTAGCAACCAGGTCTTGTATAATTTCCTTTTGATAATATGAAAGAAATGCATCTGTTCCAACATCAACAAGATGAGAAGTCCCAGGAGGAGATATTCCATATGCTGCAATATGTTCAAGAGCATTGCGAAGGAGTAGAGACTCATCATTTTCTAATATCATCTTTATCTCCTCCTTATCTTATAAAACAACAACATAACACATCATCTTATAATCTTCATCTGGATTTAAACCATTAACAACTAAGCCCTTACCATGTGATGTTTCCTGCATACTCCCTGTCTGAAGCGCCAGTCTCTTGTTCTCGGGAATACTCTTTCCCAAAGCTCTATATTTATCTAAATTGAAAAGAAATGCCCATAGTGGAAATTCTACATACTTATCAAGTTTGGCTGCTATCTTTTTACTTTCAAGATATCTTCTAATAAGCGTTATCCTTACCTCTTTATAAAATTCTTTTATCGGGACTAACCTCGAGTCTGTACTTTTATTTTTGCTAACAGCTTGCTGATAAGCATCCCAGAATGATTCGATAAGTTCTTCCTCGGGAATCAGCTGACTATCCAGCATATTTAAAGCTTTCTTTTCCAATGCTACAATATCCTCTTTTGAACTTACATATGTCCAGTTTATCAGTACTTCACCATTATATAAAATTCTTATCTTTGAAAGTTCCGGTGCTGTGTTTATTTCCAAGCAACCAATTCTCCAACCGCGAGCTTTTTCTCTATAGACCTTCCCTTCAGTTTTTAAACTTCTAATATATTCAGCCTCGATCCGCTTAAAGGATTGTGACCTATTACTTTTTATTTCATCTAACGTCTTTTTCACAATATCTACGTTTTCATAAAGGGCACACGAAAGAACATCAGGTTCAGGTATCTCTTTTAAGAATTTTTCAAGTTTCTCTAACACATTTACATCATTCGTTTTAATCCTTTCAATAGTACTAAAGAATTTAAAGGTACTTTTGAGAATTCTTATGACTTCATTTAACTGCTCTTTTTCATTAAGTGTAAGATTTTGTTCCATTTTTATGACCCCCAAGAATTAATACAAATTATTTTGTCTCAATTTACAAAAAGTAATGCAGGCAAGCACATATTCATCAAGACAATAGACAATACGTTATTCAGGCATGGATAAAAGTACGAGCAAGAATCTACCGTTTTAGCCAACACCAGTCATATCTTAGGTATATTCTCACCCCTTTCGATTACCGTAATTAAATAAAAATTATTTTACTTCCTTATCCTATTTTTTAAGTATATTTTTATACATTTTACTGCATTTTCCCTTATTTTACAAGATATTTTCCTTTTTTATGTCTTTTGCGTCTCTATCTCTCCAATTTATAACTCTCCCGGTATATTGATGTCAATATTTAATGTATTTTCACCCACACCCTGTTTTTGACCGGCTTCCCATGGCCAAAATAAATAGCTCTTTCTCCAAGCTCAGTTATTTTTCGAGCACTGTCCAACATGGCCTT
>JAAYHJ010000009.1 GCA_012735465.1 Clostridiaceae bacterium | reverse complement strand
TTGTTTAAAAGGAAAAAATGATTTTTAAAAATACTATTGACAAAGGCAAATACAAGTGATATTTTTAAGATATATGTTAGCACTCATTAACATAGAGTGCTGACAAAATTGGGGTGATGAGAGTGGAATTAGGTGAAAGGAAAAGAAAAATACTTCAAGCAATTATTGATGATTACATTGATTGTGCTGAGCCGGTCGGTTCGCGCAAAATTGCCAAGAAGCATGAATTAGGGCTAAGTTCTGCTACCATACGAAATGAAATGGCTGACCTTGAAGACATGGGCTACCTTGAACAACCGCATACGTCTGCAGGAAGGATTCCATCCGATTTGGGATACCGCTTGTACGTAGACCAATTGATGGAAAAATATCAGTTAACCGTAGCTGAAATCAATAGGATAAAGTTGGCAATGGAACTGAAAATGCGCGAATTAAACCAGGTCATACAGGAAGCTTCGTATGCCATCTCTAAATTAACGCAATACACTACTATTATCTCAACACCTAAAATGGGAAAAAGCACAATAAAATATTTGCGTATTATTCCAATCGATCAATTTAATTCATTATTAGTGCTTGTTACGGATACGGGAGTAGTAAAAAATTACAAGATTAAAACTTATAATGAATTAGACTCGGACTTTATAGAACGGCTTAACATCATTTTAAATAATAAGCTGACCGGACTAACTCTTGAGCAGATAAATTCACAGCGGATGCAAGAGATTAAAAAAGAAATAGTATGCGATGAGGAAATACTTACCTCTATTTTCGGGCATATTTCAGATTGCATTAATGACATTAATAGCGCTGACCTTTATCTTGAAGGAACTACCAATATATTTAACTATCCCGAGTACAACGACATTGAAAAAGCCAAGGAATTTTTTTCCTTTGTGGAACAAAAAGATAAGCTTATTAAACTTCTTAATAAGGTAAATGGTTCGAAAAAAATAAATGTTTTGATTGGTAGGGAAAATGAATTTTCTGAATTAAGGGAATGCAGCATAGTGACTTCCACATATTCTATCGGTAATAAGGTGATCGGATTAATTGGGGTTATTGGTCCGACACGTATGAGATATGCAAAAACTATTTCTTCATTAGAATATTTAACGGATAATTTGAACCGCACCTTGTTAAAGCTATTCTATGGAGATAAGTATGATTAAAAAATGCAAAGGATGGGGAATAATGAATAATGAAAAGAAAGATATACTAAATCAGGAAAACAAAGGTCAGGAGGAATGCATAAAGCAAGAGGAATGCATAAAGCAAGAAACAGAGCAGATTCAAGAAATGGAGCAGGTTGAAAAAGCAGACGAACCTGTTTCTGAAGAGCCTGCTTCTGAAGAATCTGCTTCTGATGTGCAGCAAAGAGAAGAAATTGAGGCTCTGGAAAGGGAACTGGAAGAAATAAAAAAGAAGAACGAAGAACAATTAGACTTGCTGAAGCGCACCATGGCAGAGTTTGATAACTATAAAAAAAGGACTGCCAGGGAAAAAGAAACCCTTTATAATGACGCTGTGGCAGATACTGTTTTTTATTTCATTCCTGTACTGGATAACCTGGAAAGAGCCGTTAATTCTTGTAAAGGAGATGTGGATGTATCTAATCTTTTACAAGGTATAGAGATGGTGCTAAAGCAGTTTAAGGAAGTACTTACTAAATTAGGGGTAGAAGAAATTAAAGCTGAAGGCGAAGTGTTTAATCCTGAATTGCATAATGCGGTAATGCACGTAGAGGACGAATCGGTAGGTGAAAACATAATTGTGGAAGAATTCCAAAAAGGCTATAAAATGAAGGATAGAGTTATCCGTTATAGCATGGTTAAAGTAGCAAATTAACCGGTTTTCTGAATATGACGATAATAAGTTAGCTTAGGAGGTATATGACATGGGAAAAATAATAGGTATTGATTTAGGAACGACTAATTCATGTGTTGCAGTTATGGAGGGCGGAGAACCTGTTGTTATTCCAAATGCTGAAGGCTCGAGAACCACTTCTTCTGTTGTGGCGTTTACAAAATCTGGCGAGAGATTAATAGGCCAGGTGGCCAAAAGACAGGCTATTACAAATCCCGATAGAACCATTGTTTCTATAAAAAGAGATATGGGTACAGATAGAAGGGTAAAGATTGATGATAAAAGTTATACACCTCAAGAAATTTCAGCAATGATTTTGCAAAAGCTTAAAACCGATGCTGAAAGTTATTTAGGAGAAAAGGTTACCAAAGCTGTTATAACCGTGCCTGCATATTTCAGCGATTCACAAAGACAGGCGACAAAAGATGCCGGTAGGATTGCAGGACTGGAAGTACTTAGAATTATAAACGAACCGACTGCAGCAGCTTTGGCTTATGGTTTGGATAAGGACCATGAACAAAAGATAATGGTATATGATTTAGGCGGAGGTACATTTGACGTATCCATCCTTGAGATAGGCGACGGAGTTTTTGAAGTGTTGGCTACCAGTGGTAATAACCGCCTTGGTGGAGATGATTTTGATGATAGAATTATTAACTACCTGGCTGATGAATTCCAAAAAGAACATGGTATTGATTTGAGAACCGATAGAATGGCTCTTCAGAGGTTAAAAGAGGCAGCAGAAAAGGCTAAGATTGAGCTTTCAGGAGTTACCACTTCCAATATTAACCTGCCTTTCATCAGTGCTGACGCCAACGGTCCAAAGCATTTGGACATGACACTAACAAGAGCAAAATTTAATGAATTAACTGCTGATCTTGTAGAAAAAACAATGGAATCGGTTAAAAGAGCACTTGATGATGCAGGTTTAACTCCAAAGGATATTGACAAGGTGCTGTTGGTAGGAGGTTCTACCAGGATACCGGCTGTACAGGATGCAGTAAGGAGAATGATAGGAAAAGAACCCCATAAGGGAATCAACCCCGATGAATGCGTGGCAATTGGTGCAGCTATCCAGGCAGGTGTTCTTGGAGGAGAAGTAAAAGACTTGTTATTACTGGATGTTACTCCTCTTTCCCTTGGGATTGAAACTCTTGGGGGAGTATTTACAAAATTGATTGAGAGAAATACGACTATACCTACAAGGAAGAGTCAGATTTTCTCTACTGCAGCCGACGGTCAGACCAGTGTAGAAATACACGTTCTTCAGGGAGAACGTGAAATGGCGGCAGACAATAAGACATTGGGAAGATTTACACTAACGGGTATTCCGCCGGCACCAAGAGGTGTGCCTCAGATTGAAGTTACTTTTGATATTGATGCCAATGGTATTGTACATGTATCTGCAAAAGATTTGGGAACAGGGAATGAACAAAAGATTACTATTACTGCAAGCACAAACTTAACCGAAGAAGAGATTCAAAGGGCTATAAAAGAAGCTGAAAAATATGCGGAAGAAGACAAAAAGAGAAAAGAAGCGGTTGATATTCGCAATAATGCTGACTCTATTATATACCAGACTGAAAAGACTCTTAAAGATTTGGGAGACAAGGTGAGTGAATCCGAGAAATCTCAAATCAGAGAAGAAATAGACAAGGTAAAAGAAGCATTAAAAGGAAACGACACGGAAAAGATAAAGAAAGCTACCGAATCCTTAACACAAAAATTTTACGAGATTTCTGCTAGATTGTATCAACAGGCAGGAGCCCAGTCCGGTGGAGGGTTTAATCCGGGAGCGCAGAACAAGGGCACAGGTCAGGCCCCTAACGATGGCAATGTTTACGAGGCCGATTACAAGGTTGTGGATGAAGACCAATAATATAAAATTAGGATAAATGATAAAATTTTTAAGGCTGAAGCCATTAATAGGCTTTAGCCTTTCAATTGTAAAGATTTAAAACCCAACATAAATATTTGTCATATATTAATCTAATAGAATATGTTATAATAACATAGTGATGTTTGTTTTTGGAGAGTGATGATGTGAAAGGTGGTAAAAATGGCTGAAAAAAGGGATTATTATGAGGTCTTGGGTGTAAGCAGAGATGCATCGGATGAAGAAATAAAAAAAGCTTACAGGAAGCTGGCAAAGAAATACCATCCTGATATGAATCCTGGTAACAAAGAAGCAGAAGCCAAGTTTAAAGAAATAAATGAAGCCTATGAAGTATTAAGTGATGCTGATAAAAGAGCCAAATATGACCAGTTCGGCCATGCAGGAGTCGATCCCAACGGATTTGGGGGTAGCGGCTTCGGCGGTGGCTTCAGTGGAGGCTTCGGTGGCTTTGGTGGCGGCTTTGGCGACTTTGACTTTGGTGATATTTTTGAAACATTTTTTGGAGGAACGGGTTTTGGTTCATCAAGACGCAGAAATGGGCCACAGAAAGGAAAGGATGTAAAAACTAGTATTGAGATATCCTTTAAACAGGCTGCTTTTGGTGTGGAAAAAGAACTGGATATTTTAAGAATGGAAAAGTGTGATGTTTGTGGTGGAACAGGAGCTAAGCCGGGGACAAGTCCAAAAGTTTGCTCCGTATGTAAAGGAACGGGGCAAGTGCAGTATAAGCAACGTACTCCTTTGGGACAATTTATTAATGTGAGGACATGTGAGCATTGCCATGGAGAAGGCAAGATTATTTCCACTCCGTGTTCCGTATGTCATGGTAAAGGACAAATAAGAAAGGCAAGAAAGATAAAGGTAAACATTCCTGCAGGTATTGATGATGGCCAAACCATTTCCTTGAGAGGAGAGGGCGATCCGGGAATAAACGGAGGGCCACCAGGAGATTTATTTATTACAGTGCGCGTTACTCCTCATCCCTTATTTCAGCGTCAGGGAACGGATGTGATCTGTGAAGTGCCAATTACATTTGTTCAGGCAGCGTTAGGTGCAGAGTTGGAGGTGCCTACGCTGGATGGAAAGGTAAAATATACCATTCCTGAAGGGACTCAAACAGGTACCGTTTTTCGCTTAAGGAATAAGGGAATACCTCATATCAGAGGATATGGCAGGGGTGACCAATATGTGAAAGTTATTGTGGAAGTTCCCAAAAACCTTAATGAAAAACAAAAAGAATTGTTACGGCAATTTGCCGAGTTGGAAAACGAAAATACCCATGAACAGAGAAAAGGTTTTTTTGAAAAGATGAGAGATGTCTTGGGACTCTGAGAATAAATTTGGTAATATTACAGTAGAGGAGAGTAGCAATTGAAGTGGATAGAAGTAAAGGTAGTGACAACACCGGCTGCCAGTGAAGCAGTTTCAGGCATTTTGTATGAAATGGGCGTAAACGGTTTATATATTGAAGATCCAAGAGATGTTCTTGAAAAAGACAGCAAGCCTGCTGATTGGGATTATCTGGAGGATGAATTAAAGAACGTTGACCCAAACAGGGTAATAATACGCGCTTATTTTTCTGAGGATACAAATTATGAGGAAAAGCTGATATTTCTCCGGGAAAAATTATCTAATGTCCGTAAATATTTTGACATTGGCGAAGGAACAGTTGAAGTTTTGGAGGTTTATGAAAAGGATTGGGCCAATAACTGGAAAAAATATTATAAACCTATAAAAATAGGAAATAGGGTGGTTATTAAACCTTCGTGGGAACAGTACCATCCTTCTGAAGATGATGAGGTTATTATTGAAATAGACCCGGGGATGGCCTTTGGAACAGGGACTCATGAAACAACACGGCTTTGTATAGAGATAATAGAAAAATATATTTTTGAAGGTTCGCATGTTTTAGATATTGGCTGTGGCAGCGGTATCTTAGGTATCACCGCACTGAAACTGGGAGCTTCTAAATGTACGGGAGTGGACATAGATGAAAATGCCGTGAAAGTAGCACGGAAAAATGCTTATGCCAATGGTGTTCAGGATAAAATGGATATAAGGAACGGAAACCTGCTGGACGTGGTACAGGGTAAATATGACATCATCGTGGCCAATATTATTGCCGATGCAATTATCACCCTTTCATCCATAATAAAACCTTATATAAATGAAGGGGGATTATTTATTGCATCCGGTATAATCAAAGACCGTTACGAAGAAGTTAAGCAGTGTCTGCTAAAGGAAGGATTTATTCTCCGGGAAGAGATGTTCCTGGGTGAATGGGTTGCCGTAGCAGTAGGTATAGGTTAATAAATAAAAGACAGAGAGTGATTTAAGTATGTCAAAATTTTTTGTTTCTCCTGGTAATATACGGGGAGACCGGATTTTAGTCCAAGGTGAAGATGTAAACCATATCGTTCGGGTGCTGCGAATGAAAGTCGGGGATCAGCTCACCCTATGTGACGGGGAAGGCAGAGATTACACGGTATGTATAGATGAGATTGGGAAAGAGGAAGTGAATACAAAAATACTGGATTGTCGTGATTCGCTTACAGAACCGCCTGTTAATGTTATCCTTTTTCAAGGTATACCTAAAGCCGCAAAAATGGAGTATATTATTCAGAAGACAACGGAGCTGGGTATAAGCCGGGTAGTCCCTGTGGTTACCCGGAGAACGGTTGTAAAGTTGGAAGAAGGCAGGAATGAAAAAAATAAGATAAACAGATGGCAAAAAATTGCCAGGGAGGCAGCAAAGCAAAGCAACAGGGGCAGAATCCCTCATATTTCTTATCCGGTAAGCTTTGATGATGCAATTAAGGAAGGGTCAAGCCTGGATATGTGTATCATGGCTTATGAGGGAGAACAAAACAAATCTATTAAAAGTTGTTTAGTACCTGGGATGCATTACAGAAGTATTGGCATTTTCATTGGTCCTGAAGGTGGATTTGATGCGGAAGAAGTTTCTAAGGCACAGGAAGAAGGTATAAATATTGTAAGTCTGGGTCCGAGGATACTTCGTACAGAAACTGCCGGATTAGCAGTTTTGTCAATAATTATGTATGAAACAGGGGGAATGTAATGTGAAAGAGGTAAGGTTTCTGATCGTGGATGACGCTGTTTTTATGCGGACACTGCTGAAAAGAATTCTTGAAAGTGTGGAAGGTTATAAGGTGGTTGCCGAAGCATCAAATGGGTATGAAGCTATCGAAAAGGCCGTGAAGTACCAGCCGGATATAATTACCATGGATATAACCATGCCGGATATGAATGGAATTGAAGCCGTACAAAAAATACTACCGGTTTATCCAAGAGCAAAGATTATAATGATATCGGCAATGGGACAGCAAGCCATGGTACTTGATGCAATTAGAAGCGGAGCAAAGGATTTTATTGTAAAACCTTTTGAAAGGGAAAGAGTATTGGGAGCGATACAAAATGTATTATCGCGGAATTAATAAGGATGCAAAAAAATATATTGAAAAATATGAGTTGTTATGGTAATATATTTACTGTGCTTAAGAATTAAAGTAAATCACTTTTACACTTTATTTAAAAGTGTAAATAGGGGGAATTAGCTCAGATGGGAGAGCGCTTGAATGGCATTCAAGAGGTCAGGGGTTCGATTCCCCTATTCTCCACCACACATTAGTGTAAATATTGATATTATGTTGTCTTGTGAAAAGCCCAATGGTATAGGGCTTTTTTATTTTGGCTTTTTGTCGATAGCTCACCATTTTTGTGAACATATTACTTATATTCTTTAAATTTACCTAATTATTAATTTTCCTTGTAAACCGGTGTTTATGAAGTAAGTAAGATAAGATGAACATAAAAAATGAAAAATGACTTGACAAAAAGAAAAATGGTTTATATAATATTATTAGCAGTCAATGCTGATGAGTGCTGATAAAGCGTTTTAATATTCCTTTTATTTTTCTGATATTTATATTATAACGAAATGTTAAGGATATCCTTCCCTCCGTAGATGGTGGGCATTTATTTCGTTATTATATTTTTATCTTAAAACTAAAAGGAGTGTTAAAACGCTTTTCGCTGATTAATATCCAAGTTCAACAATAAAAAGAAGCACAGTTACTTCACTGCTGGTAGAAGAAGGAGTGAAAGGTTGATGTCAGGCAGGTTTGAGACAAAGCTTATGGGTTCCGACAAGAATTCCTACCGGGAGCTCTTCAAAAGGGTTCCCGGTAATCCAATTCTTTCATCAAAGGATTGGCCCTATGCTGCAAATACGGTATTCAACCCTGGCGCAACCATGTATAAAGGAAAAGTTTTGCTCTTTGCAAGGGTTGAGGACAGAAGGGGGTTTTCCCATTTTACAAAAGCAATCAGCAATGATGGTATAAGCAATTGGGTGATAGACGAAAAGCCCACCCTTGAGCCTGACCCCGATAATTACCCCGAAGAAGAATGGGGCATTGAAGACCCAAGAATTACCTGGGTAGAGGAACTTGGGAAATATGTCATTGTATATACTGCCTATTCAAAAGGCGGTCCTCTGGTTTCCATGGCTTTAACCGAGGATTTTGAAAACTTTCAGCGGCTTGGTCCCATAATGCCTCCCGAGGACAAGGATGCCGCATTGTTCCCAAGGAGAATCCAGGGTAAGTGGCTTCTTATACACAGGCCTATATCTACAAATTACGGGCCGGGAGCACATATATGGATATCAAAATCAGATGATATGAAATATTGGGGTGAACACCAGATATTGATTAATGCTCGCAAGGGAGGATGGTGGGATGCCAATAAAGTAGGGCTTAACACTCCGCCGCTTGAAACTCCCGAAGGATGGCTCATATTATACCACGGTGTCCGCCAGACAGCATCCGGCTCTATATACAGGCTTGGTCTTGCCCTTTTGGATCTTGAGAATCCATCCAGGGTTTTGCGAAGAAGTGATGAGTGGGTATTTGGACCCTATGAGTTATATGAAAGGGAAGGTGATGTGGATGATGTGGTATTTCCCTGCGGATGGGTTTATGATGAAAAAACAGGGGAAATCAAGATGTACTATGGAGCAGCGGATACCTACATTGCTATGGCAACAACCAATATAAAGGATCTGCTGGATTACATTAAAAGGTGTCCCGAACCCAAACTCAATGAATAATATTTCCAAATAATTACTAATGAAACAATAAACAATAAAATACCAAAGAGCTGAGTAAGGAGGTTATGCATATGAAGGCATTATTTTTAGCAGGTGGATTTGGAACTCGTTTAAGACCCATTACAGACGACTTGCCGAAACCAATGGTGCCGATTATGGGCAAGCCTCTGCTCGAAAGGAATATTGAAGGGCTTAAAAAGCATGGTATTGATGAAGTAGTATTGAGCACGTGCTACAAGCCCCATAAGATAAAAAGGTATTTTGGGGACGGAAGTAACTTGGGGATAAAAATAAGTTACATATCCGAAGATATGCCTTTGGGTACGGCCGGTGCAATTAAAAATGCACAGGACTTTTTTAATGATACCTTCCTGGTGTTTAACGCAGATATTTTAAGTGATATAAACATTTCTGATATTGTTCGTTTCCACAAGGAAAAGGGAGCGGTTGCAACCATTGCAGCAACGCAGGTTGATAATCCGTCAGCTTACGGGGTAATTGAGCATGATGAAAATGGTTTTATCACTGCATTTAAGGAAAAGCCCCAGCCTCATGAAAGCAGCTCAAACCTTATAAATGCAGGTGTGTATGTATTTGAGCCGCAGATTTTGGACGAGATTCCCTCGGGAAGGGCGGTATCCATTGAACGGGAAACCTATCCCATGCTTCTACAAAAAGGATTCAAAATAGCGGTTTATAACCGTTGTTCCTATTGGCTTGACCTGGGTACCCCGGGCAAGTATATCAAAGCTCATAAGGATATTCTTAAAGGAATTTTCAATTTGGGAGAATACGATTTTAATAAAAACAGGAAGTATATCAGCAAGACTGCAAAGATAAGCAGTAATGCAAGGATAGTCGAACCTGTTTATATTGGAGATAATGTTGAAATTGGTGCCTTTGCTGTCATAGGTCCCGATGCCGTCTTGTGCGATAATTCTTCGGTAGGTATGGGCGCAAGGATTGTCGGAAGCGTAGTATGGGACCATGTTCATGTTGGAGGCGGAGCATCGGTTGTAAATTCAGTGGTTATGTCCAATTGCAGAGTTGATAGAAACAGCGAGGAATACAATTCGATTTTGACGGAAAATTTCAGCTATCCGATAGCCGTGTAAAAACCAATACAAGAGAATATATACGAGTATAGGAGGTTTTAGAATGGTTTCGAATAGAATACGAAATATTGCTTTTTTAAGTACTTATCCTTCGAGAGAATGTGGTATTGCAACTTTCACTCAGGACCTGGTAAGGGAGCTTGATAAGATTGGGCTTTTAAATAAGCCAAAGGTTATTGCAATAAGCGATAATAATTACAGTTACAGCGACAGGGTTATTATGGAAATTTGGCAACAGGACAGGGAAAGCTATATCAAGGCAGCAAAGGCTATTAATGATTTCAATATAGAACTCCTTGTGATAGAGCATGAGTATGGCATATTTGGCGGGGAGTCAGGAGAATATATTCTTGATTTTATTGACAACCTGCAAATTCCTTTTGTCACAACCTTTCATACCGTTCTTCCTAACCCTTCGGAAAAGCAAAGAGAAATTCTGAAAGTGCTTGGTGAAAAAAGCGCAAAGATTATTACTATGGCAAAAAACACTAAGCCCATCCTTGAAAGCGTCTATGGCATAGTTCCTTCCAAGATAGAAGTAATACACCACGGAGTACCATACCGAATTCTCGAATCAAGAGAGAAGCTGAAAGAAAAACACAATCTTTCGGGTCGGAGTGTTGTCAGCACTTTTGGGCTTTTGAGCCCGGGAAAGGGGTTAGAGTACGGAATTGAAGCCATTGCAAAGGTTGCCAAAAAGCATAAGGATATTGTATACCTTATCCTTGGCCAGACCCATCCTTGTGTGAAGAGGGAATACGGAGAAACTTACAGGGAAAAGTTGATGGGGCTGGTGGACAGGCTTGGTATAAAGGAGCATGTCCGTTTTGTGGACAAGTATCTTTCCAAAGATGAAATTATCAATTATCTCCAAATGTCGGACATATATATGACACCGTACCTCGGAAAGGATCAGGCGGTTAGCGGAACCCTGGCCTATGCTGTCGGATATGGAAGGGTAATCGTATCCACTCCCTATAGTTATGCAAGAGAAATGCTTGCAGAAGGGAGAGGCCTTTTGGCAGAATTTAATGATTCGGATTCCCTGGCAAAGCATATACAGTATGTGCTTGAACATCCGGAAGCCAAAAGGGAGATGGAAAAAAGAACTTTGAGTGTTGGCAGGACAATGATGTGGGGGAATGTTGCAAAACAATATACAAAGCTTTTCATTGATACCATTGAAGAAACTAAGGTTGCCGGCAGCATGGTGGTATAATGCCAGGGCTTTATATGAATGATACTTTTAAGGATGACCACATCTTCCGGCTTACCGATGATACCGGTATGCTACAACACTCAAAGTATTCTGTCCCCAATCCCCAATATGGTTATACAACCGATGACAATGCCAGAGCATTGATCATGGCACTGATGCTATATGAGAAATATGCAAAGAAAAAATATCTTGACCTTGTTTACAGGTATTCTTCTTTCCTGTTAAATGCACAAAATCAAAAAGGTACATTCAAAAATTTTATGAGTTATGGGAGAAACTGGCTGGAGGAAGAAGGCTCGGAGGACTGCTTCGGCAGATGCCTTTGGGCGCTGGGTTTTGCCCTTTCCAATGAGCATACCCCTTGGGGAGTTAAGTATGCCTTTTGGCACATGTTAAAAAACGCAGTTCCCAATATAGCTTCCCTTACCTATCCGAGGTCAAAAGCCTATTCCATAATAGGCCTTGGGCACCTTGAAGGAGAAAATATAGCAGATATTGTTTTTGAATTAGCCCGGTCTCTTTGCCGTGAGTATGAGAAGCACCGGGATGGGGATTGGAAATGGTTCGAGAACATCGTGGCCTATTGCAATGGTGTTCTTCCATGGTCCCTTCTTGTGGCATATAAAGTTACCGGAAAAAAAGAGTTTTTTGATGTGGGCAAAGAAAGCCTGGAGTTTCTGGAGAAATTAACCTTTAGAGATGGATATTTTAAACCTGTGGGATGCAATGGATGGCTTTTGAAGGGTGGTCATCCTGCAGAATTTGATGAGCAAAGCGTGGAAGCCTGCGAAGCGGTTTTAACTTATCTGGAAGCCTATGAGATAACAGGTGAAAAGAAATATTTGCAAAAGGCGAAACGGTGCCATGCTTGGTATGAAGGTGTAAATTCCAAGGGAATCAGCCTTATCGATAAAGAAAGCGGGGGCTGCTATGACGGCCTGACTGCAGAAGGATTAAACTTAAACATGGGCGCTGAAAGCCTTGTTTCATATGTTATATCCTTTTTAAAAATATCTGATATTGGTGCATGAGAAGGAGGATGAAAAATGAGCAAGGTAAATGAAGGAATTTTCAGGCAATACGATATACGGGGAATATACGGTGAAGATTTAACGAGAAAGGATGCAGAGCTTATCGGCAGAGCTTTTGGAACGTATATAAGAAGGAAAGGGGAGACCGAAGCCATTGTAGGGAGGGATAACAGAAAATCTTCTCCTGAACTGTTTGACAGCCTGGTCAAAGGAATGTTGGATGCAGGAATAAATGTAAAGGATATTGGCGTAGTGGTATCTCCCATATTTTATTACTCCACTTATCTTTACAACATAAAATCCGGTATCATGATTACGGCAAGCCATAATCCTGCGAAATACAACGGTTTCAAGGTTCAGTATGACGGAAGGACTTTATATGGCGAAGAACTTCAGGAAATTAAAGAAATGATACTGAGGGATGATTTTGAGAGCGGACAGGGGAAACTGACAGCTCAGTCTCCTGTGCAGGATTACATAAACATGATAAAAGAAAAAATTAAGCTCGAGGGGCGTAAGCTTAAGGTTGTAGTGGACTGCGGCAATGGTACGGCCGGCTTTTTTGCGCCAAGTCTTTTAAGAGAGCTGGGGTGTGAAGTCATACCGCTTTATTGTGATTCAAATCCTGATTTTCCAAATCATTTTCCTGACCCGGTAAAGCCTGAAAATCTCCAGGATTTAATAAAAGCTGTTAAACTTAACAAGGCTGATCTTGGAGTTGGTTTCGATGGAGATGGAGATAGGCTTGGAGTTGTGGATGAACAGGGGAATATCATATGGGGCGACATGTTGATGATCCTTTTCTGGAGGGAAATACTGCCCAAATACCCGGGTACTACTGCCATTGTTGAGGTGAAATGCTCTGAAGTACTGGTGGACGAGATAAGAAAACTGGGAGGAAAGCCCATAATTTACAAGACAGGCCATTCGCTCATAAAGGCAAAAATGAAGGAGCTTAATGCGGTATTTACCGGAGAAATGTCAGGCCATATGTTCTTTGCAGATGAGTACTTTGGGTTTGACGATGCCTTATATGCGTGTGCAAGGTTGCTCAGAATCCTATCCGGAAGCGGTAAATCACTTAGCCAGCTTCTGACAGATGTGCCGAGAACCTATTCCACCCCTGAAATCAGGATTGAATGTGCCGAAGAAGAAAAACTATTTTATGTGGGCAAGGCAAAAATATACTTTAAAGCTTCAGGTCACAAGATAATTGATGTAGATGGGGTTCGTGTTCAATTTAACGATGGTTGGGGATTGGTTAGGGCATCCAATACGGGGCCTGAACTTATTGTGCGCTGTGAAGCAAGAACTCCCGAACGCCTTGAGGAGATAAAAAGGGAAATATCCAATTCCATATGTCCTTTGAAGGTGACTTAAAAATATTTGGAAGCAAAAATATACCGCAGTATAAGCATATTGGACTACATCAAGAGACAGCAAGTGAGGTGTTTAATATGCTTTATCCCTACAAGATGTTACCTGTATACAAGGATTATATCTGGGGAGGACATAATTTAAAAAGACTGGGTAAAGCCACTCCGGACGGACGGGTAGCAGAAAGCTGGGAGTTGTCTTGCATACAAGGCAGTGAAAGTAAAATTGCCAACGGCCCTTTGGAGGGACAAAATCTGACAGATGTAATAAAAAAATATGGGGAACGAATTCTTGGAAAAGAATTCGCCCCAAGTTCTCAGGATATGGGGATGCCCTTGTTACTGAAATATATTGATGCAAATGACAGGCTTTCCATTCAGGTGCATCCTGATGATGAGTATGCAAGGGAGCAGGAAGGCGGAAAAAAAGGGAAAACGGAAATGTGGTATATTATTGATGCTAAACCCGGAGCAACAGTTATTCACGGTTTTGCCGAAGGCTATGGTAAGGAAAAGATTCGTCAAGCTATTTTGGAGAGAAAACACAGGGACTTGTATAGAAAAGTTAATGTAAAGAAGGGTGATGTGGTTTTTGTACCGGCAGGTACTGTTCATGCGCTAAATGATGGGCTGGTGGTTGCCGAAGTCCAGCAACACTCTGACCTGACTTACAGGTTGTTTGACTATGACAGGACTGATGTTACCGGTAAGAAAAGGCCGTTGCATATTGATAAGGCTTTGGATGTGCTGGAATATGAAAACCACAAGCCTTTATACCAAGGACTTTTGGTAGATAGGGATAAAATTAAATCAAGGTATTTGGTAATAAGCAAGTATTTTTGTGTCAGACAAATAGAAGGCAAAGGCATGCCTATACAACTTACAGCCGATGGTTCCTTTTCGGTATTCATGTTTATAAACGGTGAAGCGGAAATTACAGCCGGTAGGGAAAAAGTGAGGGCAGGTGCTCTTGAAACAATCTTCATTCCTGCATATATGGGTGATTACACGATAGACGGTGTGTTTTCTGCTCTTGAGGTTTTCGTTCCCGATTCCGCTGTTAATGTATATACCTATTTAATTAATAAAGGTTATCCTAAAGATGATATATTAAAAAACATAGCAGGGGTGGAAGGATTAGGCTTAAATTTAGGGCCTGTTAGGGAGTCTGCCTAAGTTATTTTTAGGACAAACTGTAAGAAATACAGTAAGAACTGTTGACAATTTGAATTATTCCGTGAATAGTAACTTTTATTGCTAGGAATACCAGTGCCATTCAGGCGTGGCGGAATTGGCAGACGCGCTAGACTTAGGATCTAGTATCCCTGACGTTCATGCCAAAAGGCCGGTTGTATGAAGGGTTACAGCAGTTTTTTATAAAAAAATAGAGTGAAATAGGTACTATGATTATTTGAGCTGAACTTCAAATAATTGTAGTGCCTTTTTTATTTTTGTACCCTACTTTTTTATGTGCCTATGTCATAAAAACTATAAGTAAGCATATTTTCCCTTGATTTGCTCCTTATAAAAGTATCTTAACGAGCTATATTGCCGACATATTGGAATAATCACAAGTTTTACTAATTATGTTGATTATTCTACTGGAATTTAAATACATATTTACTTTATTAAAGAAGTGATATTTTAACACTTCTTTTTTTTATGCTCAAAAAACAAACTAAACAGGAGGTGCTGGTTTTATTAGGGAAGTTGTAAAATAAAATGCCGTAATATATAGAAAACTCATGGTAATCCATTGTAAAATGTTTAATAACCAAAGAAAAACATTAGCAAAGGAGTACCATGAGTTATATATGAATAATAACAC
>JAAYHJ010000008.1 GCA_012735465.1 Clostridiaceae bacterium | reverse complement strand
GCGTTGTTCATGCTTGCGGTTCTCTTTATCCAATAAGCTACGGTTATCTTAGAAGGCTGAAGCGCTGTACCGTCTCCTACTTCAATGTAGTTGTCAGTACCGTTGAAGCTCAATGCACTTCCTTCCATACCTTCTACCCAGTTTGGAGTACCGTACAATTTTCCGTTATATCCGCTTCCGGATGAATCAGTAACAGTGGTTCCGTTTGCATCGTTAAACTTATACCACAATACTAAGCCTTCTTCCAGGCCCGGTGCTTTACCCACGGTAACATTTGCTACTGCCTTAATATTTGTTCCTTCAACCGTTCCTTCTACTTTGAACGTACCGTCTTTCGCGTACAAGGAAGGATCAATTGCATCCCATACTACCGCCTTGGTTCCCTCTGAACCATTGTTATAAACTACGGTTACAGTAGACGGCAATTTAGGTGCTGCACCAACATCCGTTTTTACATTTACAGGCTGAACAGCCGTTATTTCTATTACTGTAATGTTTGCCACCGCTTTAACCGTTGTACCTTGTACGGTTCCTTCTACGGTAAATGTACCGGCCTGTGCATATTTGGACGGATCTATAGCCTCCCAGGATACTTCTTTTGCCTTTTGTGAACCATTGCTGTATTGGGCCATCACAGTAGTTGGCAGTACCGGTGCCTTTCCGACTTCTGTCATAACACTTACCGGTTGGAAAGACGTAATCTCTATTACAGTAATATTTGCTACTGCCTTGATGCTGGTTCCTTCTACCGTTCCTTCTACGGTAAATGTACCGGCCTGTGCATATTTGGATGGATCTATTGAATCCCATACTACACTTTCCTGACGCTGTATTCCGTTATCATATTTTGCTGTTACAGTGGTCGGCAACTTCGGTTCTATGCCAGCTTCTGTGGTAACATTTGTTGGCACTATTTCTACAATTTTTGCCTCTGAACCATCCGTGGTAGCCAGTCTTAATACGGTCACTGAGTTCTTTTTAAATGTATATGCGAAATTCTTTCCTGTTCCTTCAATAACTTCAGTCTTTGATGCAACATTTTCAGGCTGATCAAGAGTGTTGCTTACCTTGACATTATCATGAGCCAGTACAGTTGCTATACCTTGAGGTGCCACATAATCAACACCGTTAATGTTTATATCAATGGTTTGCGGTCTGCCGGAAAGATTTACTACCTTTATGATTACATCTCCGGTTTCAAAATCTCTGTTTGCAACATAGTATATCGGTCCCGTCCAGTGATTAAGTGTTGTACCCGTATAATGGGTCACGGTTGTAGGCAATATCACATCACCAAGGTTATTTGCAAACATTTTTTGTGCATAGTAGTTTGGTGTAGCATATACACGAGAACTGTCAAACCAGATCAAGTCGGCATTAGTCCACTGGGTACGTCCAACCCGGGCAAATAATGGTGCATAGCTGGTCATCAATACGATATCGGCATTTCTTTCAATACCTGTTAAATATGCTGACTCTACCAATGCACTGTATAAATCGTTTCCATTACCATGACAAGCATATTCCCCTACAAATACTTTAGGTCCATTGCGATCGTAGCTGTCATAACGTCTTATATTACTTAGGAAGAATGTATCGTTTTGATAATAATGTTCATCCACAATATCCAGGTTGTTCTGTTTTGCATAATTCCATCCCGCATTAAATTCTGTACCGCTTGCATAAGGGCCACTGGAAAATACCACTTGAATATCCGGGTATTTTGCTTTGATTGCATCATTAATCATTTGGAATCTTGTGAAGAAATCATTACCCCAGTCTTCATTTCCAATTCCAATATATTTTAAATTGAAGGGCTCGGGATGACCTGCGGCTGCTCTCTTGGAACCCCATTCGCTATCGGCAGGACCGTTGGCATATTCAATTAAATCCAGAGCATCATCTATATATTTTTGCATTTCTTCCATCGTAGCAACCTCATAGGAGCCGCCTTCAAAACGACAGTCTACGCCTGCAGGCAAAATCGGGAACGGTTCTGCACCAATGTCCTCACAGAACTGGAAATATTCAAAGAATCCAAGTCCAAGGCTCTGGTGATAACCCCAACGGTTAAAGTTCGGCACACGTTCTTCCACAGGACCGATGGAGTTTTTCCAGTTATATCCGTTTGCCAGTGTATCTCCATGAACCACACATCCACCGGGGAAACGGAACATTTTGGGCTTATATGACTCAATCAATTCAGCCAAATCTTTTCTCATGCCGTTTGGCCTGTTCTTATAGGTTTCTTTAGGGAATAAGGAAACCATATCCATATATACTTTTCCGGCACCTTTTGTAGTAATGACCAAACGTGCATTACTTACAGTTGCATTGGAGGTCAATTCTGCTGTATATTTTGTCCATTGATTCGATGTTACCGTTACTTGCGTTTGACCGTAAACGACACTGCCATTACTATTCTGAAGGCTGATGGTAAACGGTTCGCTAAAATTACCGTCCCGTCTTGCCCAGAAAGAAAAGTCATATCCTGCTCCTTCTTTTATTGCTATTCCGTCAAAACCGGAGTTTGCTACACCTGCCACCGTATCCGGTGCGGTTATTTCCATTTCAAGATATTTTGTATTATTTGAATTCAACGGTTGCTCATCTTTTACTGATAATGTGACAGGACCTATTCCAGACCAGGCTGTCAATGGGTGCAACGAACCACCCGAATATTTATTGACGGCATAGTATTCGAAAGAACGGTTTTGTACAAGCTCTGCATACAAGCCGCCATCTGCAGCATAGTTAATATCCTCATAGAACATTCCGTACAAGGTCTGGCTAATGTTAATTCCCGGGTTAGCTGCATCGACATTCATTGTATAATCAATGGTGCCTTCTTCCATTACAGTAACGGAAATTTGTCTGCTTGCACTGGCTTCCCCTTTACGGGCTGTTACCGTCAACGTAACAGTCTTATGTCCTTGTCCTTTTGCAGGGCGTATGACGGTTCCGTCATTTTTTATAACGGATTGGTCACTGGATTCCCAAATTAATGTCGTATTAAAAATACCTGTTTGAGGCAGTTTAAGGTCTTCTACCACACGCTCCGTATCCTCGAGAATCACTGCATTTACTGCGGCTTCTGCAAGCTGCTGATCCGTCATACCGGCGGTCATAACTGTCCTTATTTCTTCAGCACTCAAGGCACGACTGTAAACGCGGAAATCATCCACTCTTCCGTTTAGATACGCATCCCCTGAAAACTGAGATCTACCTATATAGTTTCTGGTTGTTTCTCCAAGGCTGGAAAGTGTTAATGTGGTGTTAGTTCTCGTTCCTACCAACACACCATCTATGTATAATCTTACAGTGGTACCCTGTGTGGTTAACGCAACATGCTTCCACTCATTTAAAGGAAAAGTCATATTATTGACGATAAGGGTCTGTTCGGCAGCACTTCCTTGCTTGATTCCATAACGCGGTCTGCCTCCGCCCATGGGCGTCAGGAATGCATAACTGGACGTGCTGCTTCCAAAGTCAAAAATTCTCTGCCATTCCCTTAATTCGTCCGCTCTAAACCAGGTTGCAACGGTATAGTCCGATAAGTCTTTGAAAATACCGTTAGGCAGACGCACATAACCATTTGTACCATTAAATTGGACTGCTCCTCCCATAACTCCGGAAGTCCAACTCGTGCCGCCGTTTAGAGTTCCATGATATCCATTCCCTGATGCATCGGTAACAGTTGTTCCGCTGCCATCATCAAACGTATACCATAAAAACAATCCGTCCGGCATTTCCCCTGCTGCCGTACTAACCATTGGAATGCTTAAAAACATACTCATCAGCATTGCAAGGACCAATACCATTGATAAAGTCTTTTTCATATACATTCCCCCTTACCATCTTATTATTTCACACGGTCTCCATAAAAGTATTGTTTTCTAATTATTGACATAAAACAATAAGGAAATCCTTTAATTACATAATCCCCCCTTCATATCGTCCTTTAAATATTATTTGATTGATTGTATTATATTAAGGCAAAAGTATATGTATAATTGAATTATACTACAAATATCAAAGCAAGTATTTTCAATTTTGTGCTATTTTTATTGGTTTTTTATACTTTTTTCACATAAAAAAAGGCATCCATTGAGAGAACTCAATGGATGCCTTTTTTAGGTTTATTTCAGTTCAACTACATTGGAAATCGGTTGCATATTTGTATCTTCAATACTTGTTCCATCCCATACAAATACCTTAACCACGTGGCCTGTCATATCACCTATCAGTACAAAGCCCGCATTCAGGTATTCCGTCTCACCAATCGGAATATGCTTAGAAATATAAGCTACATTAACCATCCTATTATTTCCGTCATAAAGAGCTACAATAGCCATGACGGAATCCTTATTGCTGGACTTGTTAGTTACTTCAACCCGGGCATTTAATGTCCTATCTGTTTCTAGCTTATCTAAATTAAAGGTGGTATTGACTATAAAGTCATCTTCTTGTTGTTGTGACGATTTTACAATAATGTTTGCAATTGCTTTTATGTCGGTTCCTTCTACTGTTCCTTCTAAAATGTGGGTTCCAGGTTCTAAGAATATCTCCGGATCAACATCACCCCATGCTACCTCAACATCAAAGGTTAAGCCGTTGCTGTAAGTAGCCTTCACGGTTTGCGGCAGCACAGGAATTGACGTTCCTGCTACTGTTTCAATGGTAATAGGTTCTATCTCGGTGATTACCGGTTCTTCGAATCTATAAACCATCTGTATTTCTTCAGCACTAAGCGCACGGTTGTATATTCTGAAGTCATCTACTCGACCATCTAAATAGGGGTCTGCCGAATATTGTGATTTTCCTATATAGTTGTATAATGTATTGCCCATTTCATAAGGAGCTCCGGAGAAAGTATTGGACCTAGCCACTTCTACACCGTTTTCATAGAGGACTGCCGTACTGCCTTTTAAAACAACTGCAACGTGTATCCATGAACCGGCTGAAAGGGCATTGTTTCTACCAAAGATGACTTCTGTTCCTGTTTCCGGTGTAAGAATTACAAATCCATATCTGGGGTTTGATGCCCTCTGTGGCGATAAGAACATGTACGTACTTGTGCCGTTTCCAAAATCAAATATTCTTGACCATTGTCCAACCGAATCCAAATATACCCATGCAGTAATTGTGGTTTCTCCTACATCCTTCATGATTCCTGCCGGTAACTGCACATAACCATTGCTACCGTTAAGATCCACGGCCTTTCCGTCTTTACCGTTAGTAGTAATGGTTGCACCGCCAACCAGGGTTCCGTTATTGCCGTTTCCTGAATGGTCTATAACAGTGTTTCCATTGACCTCGTCAAAGGTATACCACAGGAACGGCTTTAAGGTCGGCTTTTGAAGCGGAGGCTGATCTTTGCTTCCTAAATCCCAGTACACGCCATATCTTTGGTCAAACATTCTATAGAACGGCACCAATGTAACATCTAAATCTGTTACCTCGTCAACAGTCTTAAAGGTCAAATTCTTACCTTCAACAGGTTCGAGCCACTTATCTACATCATATTTAATATCTTCAGGTAAACCAAGATAAGAATTGGTGTAAGAACCTCTATTAGGAACCAGTACGCTTACTCCTACCGTGCTGGTCTGCATGTTGTCGGTACCATAAAGTCCGCACAAAACCATAGGACCGTACAGTATTGCAACCTTATCCGGATCATCAGGTAACGGCATTAGATGCAACGACATGGGCATGCTCACTTCAATTGTGTCTCCGTCTTTCCATACCCTATCCAATGTTACATAAGAAGAAGGTTCTGCTTGAATATTCTGAACTTCTCCGTTAATCTTTATTGTTACGCCATTGGTTGCCCAATAGGGAACACGAATATTTATAGCAAGCTCTGTCGGATTGTCCGCATGTACAATAAGCTTGGTACCTTCCTCATCCGGGAATGTGGTCTGCTGTTCGATCTGTATACCTTTTTCATCCCAGTTCAGCATAGAAGCAATGAATAGGTTAACATACAGCTCATCATTACCGCGATGGAAGTAAATGCTGTCTCCCAGCTTTGCAAAAGATTCCATTCCAGTACCGGTACAGCAGTAGAATGAATTAGTTTCTGTGTGGAATACCTTAAAATACCCTGTAGCTTGCGGAACGAAGTACATCTTCATTCCTGTTGCAGGATTCATGGTGCTGAGGATACCATTAATATATGCTCTCTCGTAATAATCTGCATATTCCGGATCTCCCGTCCATTCAAACAAGTGGCGGGTTAATCTTAACATATTGTAAGTATTACATGTTTCATGATTTACATTGCTTAAAGTGCTTGCTAAAACATTTGGAGGTCCAAAATGCTCATTATTGCTGTTACCGCCTGTTGCATAAGTACGGGTGTATACAACTATATCCCAGAAGTTTTTAGCAATATCGTGATACCTTTCCTCTTCTACCAACTCGTAACGGCGTGCAGCACCCACAATCTTAGGAATCTGGGTATTTGCATGCAACCCGGCAAGTTGGTCTCTGCCTTGAGCCAGCGGACCAAAAATAGCTTCATGGTCAAAGCGATGAGCAAGATTCAGAAAATCGGTATTGCCGGTAACTTCATAGAGATTATAAAGTACTTCGTTCATACCTCCAAACTCTACTTGTAATAATCTGTTCATTTGGTCATCGTTTAATTTGTCGGTACGGTTCTTTGCCCAATAAGCCAGTTTTTCAAGCACATCCAATGCCTGCTCATTGTCCGTGTAAAGATACATATCAAGCAAACCGGCCATTATCTTATGCATTGTGTACCATGGTACCCAGTAGGAACCACTGCCTCTCTCAACATTGTCAAAATAAACTTCAGGGAATGCAGAAAGGTATCCGTTTCCGTTTGCCTCCTGGCATTTTGCCAACTCGGCTACAATATAATCAGCCTTTTCTTTTATTTCTTCGTCACCGGTGCTTGCATACAGCATAGCGCAAGCCGACAAATAGTGACCCATTGTATGTCCGCGAATCAACTGACTTGGCGATTCCCAACCTCCTAAAGGAGTTGCCGAGGACTGAAGACCTGCCGTAAGACGGAACGAATGCAGCAATCTGTCGGCATCCAATCTATGGAGATAATCCGCATTAGCCTTCATCAAATTCTTAATTTCTCCGTCAAGAAGCCTTACCTGAGAAAGCTTAAAGGGTTCAAACTGTACAACACCGGCGCCTTCTTCCAGCACTGTTACGGTAAATTCTTTAGTATCGCTGGCAGAACCTTTTGTAATGGTTGCCGTTAATATTACCGTTGCATTACCGCTACCTTTTGCAGGGCGGGTTACCTTACCCTCATTAGAAATCACCGCTGGGTTGCTGGATGACCAGGTAATGGTAGAACCATTTGCTCCTTTAGTAGGAAGTTTCAAATCATCTTTAACTGCGCTTGTGTTACCAATTCTAAGAGCCTCTTTATCAAGGGCTACGGATTCCTGGTCGCTCGTATCCTCCAACACGGTTACTTCAAAGGTTTTTGTATCGCTGAATTCTCCTTTTGTAATGGTTGCCGTCAATATTACCGTTGCATTACCTGAACCATAAGGAGGACGAGTTACCTTACCGTCATTAGAAATCACCGCTGGATTGCTGGATGACCAGGTAATAGTAGAACCATTTTCTCCTACCGTAGGCAACTTTAGATCAGATACAACTGCACTTACATCGCCTAAAGTCAAAGCTTCTTTATCTCTTCTTACGGCTTCATCATCCGTTACGCTTGCAAGTTGAAGGATTTCCGCAGCACTTAAAGCACGATTGTATATTCTAAAATCATCAATGCCACCGCGCAGATATCCTCCATTATAGCCCGGAGAATTGAAACCGAGATATTTTACATCAGAAGTAGCAGTAATGGCAGGAGTACCGTTTGAGCTCACCTGCTGCGGCACACCGTTTTTGTAAATTGATACCTTATTGGTTGAGGAA
This sequence comes from Clostridiaceae bacterium, assembly GCA_012735465.1. Lineage (GTDB taxonomy): Bacteria > Bacillota > Clostridia > SK-Y3 > SK-Y3 > JAAYHJ01. The sequence goes on along the minus strand of JAAYHJ010000008.1, from coordinate 4,301 downwards.
TCAAGGGTGACTGCAATATGTACCCATTCATTCAATGGATAGAATTCATCTACATTTGCCTCTACCCAAGAAGCAACACTACCGTTGGTCATTAAAAGCACAGGACGGTTTGTCTCATGGGCTTGGTCCTTAATGGTCAGGTAAAAACCATTCGCATTCCATTGTCCACTGGGTTTTGCCCAAATTATAATATGTTCCTGACCTGCAATGCTGGCAACTTTTTTATACCAGAAAGCTATGGTCATATCCCTTGGCTGCAGTGCTTGGCTATTGCCCATATTTATATAATTGTTTGTCCCATTAAAGAATAATGCACTACCGTCTCTTCCCGCTTGCCATGAAGGACTTCCTTGAAGCACACCGTTAATTCCATTGCCCGAAGAGTCAGATATTGTAGTTCCACTTGCTTCATCAAATTTGTACCACAACACCAGTCCGTCGTTTTCTTCAGCAAGGGCACTACCCATGGGCATAACCATTAACATATTAAAGAGCATCACGGCAACTACAAACAACGAAATACACTTTCTTTTCATGAGAAACCCCCTCTTTTTAATTATATTTATACCTGCTACCAAGATAGACCTTTTATATAATCTACATCCCCCCTTGTTATTTTTTAAATAATTATTCTTATATTGCTTTTTAACCGCATATATAAGAAAAATATATTTGTTAATTTTGGTAAACAGGTCTTAATATTTTATCATTATTATTGTGTATATTATAGCATGTATTCCAAAAATTTTAAACAATAATATATTCCAAAAATTTTAAATATGAATTAGTTAAATTACCTGAGCAAAAAAAAGATAGCTTTCTTGAAAGCTATCTTAAAATATCTTAAAAATAAATCTATATTTAAAATGCCCTCGATAACAAAAAAATAAATAATGCAATGGATATAATAAGTGCAATATTTAATACAACACCCACCGATATATTCCATTTTCGCAAATTTTTAATCTTTGGTTTGGAAGGAACAAAACTGCAACCTAAGGCATGTTGCTTTATATAATTATCTATTATTTCTTGTGCCTCCTGTAATATATAATCACTGGATGCAGTGGTATATTTGCTCTTTATTTCTTTTCCATTGCCAGAAGTATCCTTAAGAATAAATATGGCTTCTTCTATAATATTTGATTTTATGTTTTTTATAATTACTACTTGCTTTGAATTTTCGTATACCATAAACTACCTCCAGATTTAATTGTCCAATTATCTAGAGATAGTTTTTACATGTTTATCCTTTCCTATACATATTTTACCTAACTTTTTTCCAAACCTTTGCTACCATCACAGTCATATCATCTTTTACGCGGTTACCGTAGTTTTCAATTGCCATTTTAAGCAACTGGTCCGCCATAACCTGTGGATTGGCGGTATTCATGTTGGACAAGGCTTCTTTTACCCATTCCTCTTTTTTTATGGAATCTTCCCTTGAATCCAATACTCCGTCCGTCATCATAATAACGTAATCCCCTTCATCCAATCTTTTACTTGATAATTCCATATCAATATTGTTTAATATGCCAATGGGTAAGGATGTGGACTTCACCACCTCTATTTTTTCCTTCCTTTTAATAAAAGTTGACGCTGCTCCTACTTTTATAAATTCAATGTTTCCAGTATATAAATCCAGTACGGATAAATCAATGGTTGCAAAGGACTCGTCCGGTGATTTCAACACCAGTACCGAATTGATAAGTTTCACCGCCGTATCCTTGTCAAACCCCGAATCCAAAAATTGCTCCAACAAAGCAATGGTGGCACTGCTTTCCCTTGAAGCCTTTCTTCCGCTGCCCATACCATCGCTTAAAGCAAGAACATACTTACCATCATTTAGCCGGATAAACGTATAATTATCACCACATTCCTGCTGCCCATCCTTTTTTGCACGGGCAACCCCCGTAGATACCTGAAAACATTCTTCCTCTATATACTTTACCGTGCACCTCGACGGGGTACTGTTTGCACCGCATATGGAATCCACCTTTACCATTTTACGGCCTATCACTTTTGAAATTATCGGTGCTATATTTTTCATGCATTTTCTTACTCCACCGCAAGCCTTCAATACTACTTCAACCTCATACTTATGATTGGCATTTTCCAGGACGGAAACATCATATACTGGAATTCCAGCCTTGTCCAACTCGATTAACAGTTCTTGTTCCATGTTCTCGTCAAACTGCAAATCCATTGTTATTTCGTTTGCCAGGTTGCTTATGATTTTGGATACACCGTGGAGTTGCTGGGAAACAAGCCCCCTGCTTTCCCCCACCTTATTAGCCCAAAGAAGGTTTACCTTGTATATTTCAAAAGCAGTATTAGCTGCGCTCACAAACTCATCGATTCGTATACAGCGGGTTACAAAATAATCGGGCATATCTACCTGATCAATATGTCCTTTTTCCTCCAGCTTCTCAAGCATCTTAAACATAACCTGGTATGTATTATGAAATTCCCTTTCCCAGCAGCACAGGCACAACCCACAATCCTTAGAAATCCGTTCTGCCACCTGGTCAAATAAAACGGCTACATCATTTTTATTCATAACCGTCTTTTTTTCAGCAATACTGTTAAATATATTTGCCAGTTGTTCAAAGGATTTGGAAATATTATTAAGCTTGTCCACTGTAATTTCTTTTATACGGCGGCTGTATGCTCTTCGGTCCATAAACCTTTCTGCATTTTTGCTCAGAAATTCGCCTATGTAATCAAGAGTTTTTGCCGGAGTTAAACCAAGCATTATAACAGAAATAAAGATATCATATATATTAATCAACGTTTCGGTGGACCCATTAATGTAAATGGTCAAAATAGCATTTGCCAGAATAAACCCCAGGCTTACCCCTATCTTTCCAAAGGTCTTAAATAAAGCTGCGATCATGCCTGCAAAAGCATAGTTCCCAATGTAATAGGGCGCTGCTACCGAAGCCATACTGTTAATAAGGCCTATAGTCACGCCTGCAGAAGTTGCAACACCTACCCCGCGCCTTAAGCTAAATGCCAGAAGAAGGTAGATGCATAACACATTGCGCAGTGAGATTCCGCCGGGCAGCTGTAAATCCGCAAGCCCTACAATTACCAATGCCATGAGTATGGAGAGGCTTATCATTTCTTCATTGGACAGAACCCGTCTTTCCACCCGCTCTCTTAATATCGGGATGCCTGTCCTAAAAATATATACCGTAACAAAGCATATGAAGGATTCAAATAATAGCATCAGTATATCATACACCAAAAAACCGTTAATTGCTACGATAATCATGCCGCAGGCAAACATGCTTATAAAAGCTATGGATGCAATCACGGACGTCTTCTTCAATGAATCATTTTTACACAGCAATGTAAGCGCTGTAAAAACAACAATGCTCAGTACATATCTGACGGATGCAACTCCCATCCCAACTGTAAAAAGGCCTATAAGAACGCTTATACCAATTAAAACAGAACGAATATCTCCTGAAAAAGAAGCAGCATAAAAAGACAAACCAAAAGGAGTCAAGTTGGAAAGAATTGCCGATCTGCCCAACATAAAACCTACAACATCTAATACAATATTCCTGACAGATAATGGTTTAATATTCATTTCTTCTTTGTTGTTACTTCTCGGTTTTTCCTTACGACTTATTCTTTGATATGGAAACAATTCGGTATTTTCCATTATTTAAACCCCCTTATTTTAATTAATTTGCTTCCTTATTTAGTATGATTATTATACAATAGGTATTGTAAAATAATTGTCATTTTAGGAAATTATATCCAATAAATTTTCTTACATTTTTTATGTATAAATAGTATTTTATTCCAATTAATTACAACCGGTGGGTTTAAATAATGAAACAAGGGCAAAAAAAAGCACATAACAATTGTTATGTGCTTTGGTGGGCACAATAGGGCTCGAACCTATGACCCCCTGCTTGTAAGGCAGGTGCTCTCCCAGCTGAGCTATGCGCCCATAAATTTTATGGTGACCCATAGGGGACTCGAACCCCTGTTACCGCCGTGAAAGGGCGGTGTCTTAACCGCTTGACCAATGGGCCATAAAATAATGGTAGCGGCAGACGGATTCGAACCATCGACACTACGGGTATGAACCGTATGCTCTAGCCAACTGAGCTATGCCGCCACATAAAAACCTATTTCAGGAACGATATTTAGCGATATTATTTTACCACAAAAGCTTTAACAAGTAAAGCATTAATTATTGGTAATCCTTCCTCCAACCAAACTTTTGCTGTACTCTCACAGCGACAATAAGCATTTTAATATAAATCTTTAAAAATGTTTTT
>JAAYHJ010000095.1 GCA_012735465.1 Clostridiaceae bacterium | reverse complement strand
TTCCTTTTAAACAAATTCAGCAAATACTATATTTGATAAATCTATTCCTCGGGATGTCAATTTATATTTATCACCCTTGCGTTCAATTAAACCTAAATTTTGCATTTTTTTAAGGGAGTTTCCAAACACCGATTCCAATTCCAACTGAAAGCGCTGCTCAAACTCCCGTCGGTTTATTCCTTCCATAAGCCTTAGTCCCAGAAACATAAACTCACTCATTTTTTCTTTATCATTTATAAAGGCTTCTTCTTCAACAGGTAAAATGCCTTTTGATATTTTATCAATATATTGTTGAGGATAAGATGTATTACAATACCTCTTACTGTTCCAATAGGAGTGGGCACCTGCCCCCAAACCAATATATTCTTCAGCCTTCCAGTAAATGTAATTATGCCTGCATTCAAACCCCGGTTTTGCAAAGTTAGAAATCTCATAATGGTGATAACCATTGTATTGGAGCAAATGTATTGCTGCATGATACATTTCCCTGTCAACTTCTTCTTCGGGCAGTGAAAACCTTTTGTTTATATAATCATCATAAAAAGGTGTTCCTTCTTCGATTTTTAACCCATAACATGATACGTGTTCAACACCCAGTTTTATTATATTATCAAGAGTGGTAAGCCATACATCCAAATCTTGCCCCGGGAGCGAAAACATCAAATCCACATTTATATTATTAAACCCCTCTTGCCTTGCAAGTAAAAGATTTTCAATAAACTGCTCCCGGGTATGAATCCTTCCCAATATTTTTAGCTCATCATCGTTCCAGCTTTGCAATCCAATGCTTAAGCGGTTTACCCCTTTATCCTTAAGGGTTTTTAATTTCTTTTGTGATAAAGTTCCGGGATTTGCTTCAACAGAGATTTCACAATCATCCCTTAGTTTAAAAAACTTCACACAGTTATCCATAATGACAGCCAGCAAATCCTCATTTAAACATGTGGGCGTACCTCCACCTATATAAATTGTTTCTACCCTGGTATCGTCCAGCAATGCGTTATAATACTGCATCTCTTTTATCAGGCATTTTACATATTCTTCTTTAATGCTGTCAAGGTTTGAATAGGAATTAAAATCACAATAATTACACTTTTTTATACAAAAGGGTATGTGTATATACAGCCCAATTTTTTTCATTGTCTCTCCTTTTTATTATTTAATCCAGTTTAAGCACGGCCATGAATGCCTCCTGGGGCACTTCCACCGTCCCTACCTGCCTCATCCTCTTTTTCCCTTCCTTTTGTTTTTCCAAGAGCTTTTTCTTTCGTGTGATATCTCCGCCGTAACATTTAGCCAGTACGTCTTTACGCAGTGCCTTTACCGTCTCCCGGGCTATAATTTTGTTTCCTATTGCAGCTTGTATGGGTATTTCAAAAAGTTGCCGCGGTATGGACTCTTTTAGTTTCTCGGCAATCCGCCTTCCCCTGGTATAGGCTTTTTCCGCATGCACAATAAAGGATAAGGCGTCCACTATTTCTCCGTTTAGCAATATGTCCAGCTTAACAAGGTTTGATTTTTTATAGCCTATCATTTCATAGTCAAAGGAAGCATAACCCTTACTTCTCGACTTTAATGCGTCAAAAAAGTCGTATATGATTTCATTAAGCGGCAGTTCATAGGTCAGCATTGCCCTTCCTTCATCAATATAACTCATATCCTTGTATATTCCCCTGCGTTCCTGGCACAACTCCATGATATTTCCTACAAATTGTGTAGGAACCATGATGGAAGCCTTTACAACTGGTTCTTCTATATACTCTATTTCTGTCGGGGCAGGAAGATTGGTTGGGTTATCAACCTCTATGCACTCACCATTGGTCTTCGTGACCCTATATACAACACTGGGAGCAGTTGTTACCAAATCAAGATTATATTCCCTTTCCAAACGCTCCTGTATTATTTCCATGTGCAGCAACCCCAAAAAACCGCATCTAAAGCCAAAACCAAGGGCAACCGATGTTTCCGGTTCAAAGGTAAGGGAAGCATCGTTTAACTGAAGCTTTTCCAAAGCATCCCTTAAATCATCATATTTTGCTCCATCGGCCGGATAAATTCCCGAAAACACCATGGGATTTACCTTTTTATACCCCGGCAGCGGTTGGGTTGCAGGATTATCCACTGAGGTAATTGTATCGCCCACCCTTGTGTCCTTCACATTTTTTATACTGGCTGCAATGAATCCGACTTCACCTGCCACCAGTTCATTGGAATTAAGAAAACCATTGGGTTTAAGATATCCTACCTCCGTAACCTCAAATTCTTTTCCGGTTGACATCATCCTGATTTTCATGCCCGGTGATACCCGGCCTTCTTTCACCCGTACATAGGTGATCACACCTTTATAACTATCATAAAACGAATCAAAAATCAATGCTCTCAATGGCGCATCTTCTTTTCCTGCAGGGGCCGGAATCCTTTGGACTATATATTCCAATACTTCTTCAATACCAATCCCCTGTTTTGCAGATATCAGAGGTGCATCTTCCGCCACAATCCCTATAATATCTTCTATTTCCTTTTTAACAAAATCTGGACGCGCATTAGGCAAATCAATTTTATTGATAACCGGTATGATCTCCAGGTCATGCTCCAGGGCAAGATAAGTATTGGCCAGAGTCTGAGCCTCTATTCCCTGGACAGCATCAACTACCAGAACAGCTCCCTCACAGGCCGCCAGGCTGCGTGACACCTCATAGTTAAAATCCACGTGCCCCGGGGTATCAATTAGATTTAGTATATACTCTTCCCCATCCTTTGCTTTGTAAACTAACCGTACGGCACGAGCTTTAATTGTAATGCCCCGTTCCCTTTCCAAATCCATATTATCCAATACCTGTTCTTCCATTTCCCTTTCTGTAAGCACTCCTGTTTTCTCAAGCAATCTATCTGCCAAGGTCGATTTTCCATGATCTATATGGGCAATGATTGAAAAATTTCTAATCCTGTCCTGGCTGCTTTTAGTCATACGTAAAAAACTCCTCCTCTAGACTGAAAAATATCGGAAACTAAAACATTTTTAAGAGCATCTTATTACTAATGAAATATTATAGCATACAGGCATCTCTTTTGTCAGTATATGAACAAAAAAAGCAAGGAAGCACAACTTGAAAACCGTCCTTGCTTTTTTAACATCCGTTAATCCAAATTCATTACCTGTTGAGCATAATCCTTTAGTTCTAATATATTATTTTTAACTTCTTCATAGGAATTGCTCATTTGCTCTACTACTTTATTAAAATCTTTTTTTATGTACCGAAGATCAATTATCCCTCTATTGTTCATAAAATACAATGCATATACCGGGTCTCCTGTTTTTTCTATCCTTATAATGCTCAGCTTTTCTTCTACCCCAAGCATGGAATTTACCGCATAATCCACCGTAACAAATCCAACCACAACAATTAAAAGGCTTAAAAAAATCACAAGGTAAAATAAACGTTTATTGCGTTTCCTTTGCCTGTACAATTCCAGCCTATTCATATGTATAACCTCCAAAAGTTTTCCATTGTTCTGTTTATTATTTTTTCCTATTATTCTAAACATAATACGGGCATTACCGCTTTAAATCCTCTATCACCTCTGCTATGGTATAGGCTATATATTTGCTGCTTGCAATAGCTTCTTCCAATGCATTTCCATTGCCCCCGACTTCAATAATTAAAGATCCGGTTGTGGCATGTTGATTATACCTGCCTGGTGAAAGTAAGATAGGCCTTGCCAGGCCGGGGTATAGCTCCTGAAATTTAGCTTGTATTTTAAGGGCAAATTTTAAATTTTCCTTCCAGTTCGGATGCTTCAGACCTCCCTGGTCGGTGCCCACTACAAGCATTACCTGGGCCACCTTTTTGCTCTCTATTTCTGAAGTTACCCTTAATTTTGTACCGTCTTCCAAGGTTAATCCATCCCTATGTATATCCAGTACTATTTTAATGGAAGGATTTTGGTTAAGATGTTTCTGTATTGTTTTCAATGACTGCTGATAGGAACCATTATAAGAAGGATAATCATGTATTGTTTTATCGTGTATAACCGATATTCCCTTTTCTTTCAAATACTTAACAATTTCTTCCCCAACCCTCACAATATTATATCTGGGATTTTCTGTTCTGTCAGGATCACTGGGGGTATAATTGTTTTCTTTTGTAGGGGTGTATGCCTCGGAGGTATGAGTATGCACTACCAATACATGCGGACCTTCTCCGGACAAATCTATTTTTACTTCTTCTTTTAATAATTTTTCAATATCTACATTATAATTGGTTTCATTTTTTATGTAAATTCCTCCTATATTATCGTAGTCTTCCTTTACAATATTCCTTTCTTGTTCTTCAATAGTATCTTCAGGTTTTTCTGTACCTTCTTCCTGTATTGGAAAACCAGTATTATCATCACTGCTTTCATCAGTTTCTTCATAAGGAATATCACCAATATATTCATTTTCTTGTCCATATAAAAAATGGCTTTCATCCACCGTACCAATTGCAGCAATAATTTCCGGTTCATGTTTTTTCATTGCAAGAATCTGGCTGCTCAATATACTGGAAGGTTTTTTTATATCAAAGCCCATAATTACTTCTGTAAATAACCGCATTTCCCTGTTTCGCTCCATATCATCCGTCTCCGTCCCACACACCACCGCCATAATAGGCAGTACCCTGTTAATATGTAGTTTTAGAAAATCTTCCTCAAGGAAACTTGAAGAATGGATTTCTTTAACAATTAATTGCCTGTTAATATAAAAATTAAGCTTATTGGTTAGCAGCAGTGCGTTTGAAAAAACCAAAAAAAAGGCGGCTATGATAAGAAACAATATGGATATAAATTTTGTTTTGCTGACAGTTCTTATCCTTATCATATTTATCCCTCGCTTTTTTATGTAACGCCATTCAATTCATGATATTCATAAATCAGAAGGATTATGAATAAAAAAAGCAGAGCAAGGCATACAGACCTGCTCTGCAATTGCAAGCGCTAAACAATATGCTTAATGTACATATCTGTTTACATCCTCAAGCCCAATTCCCCGGTGAAGGGCTATATTAATGCCGTTTGCAATCACCTTGGATACATCATCAATAATTGTATCCACTTCCTTGGGAGTCACCATCAGGTTTCCAACATAAGGAGATAATATCTGCTGTATCAATGTATATTTTTCCTTCTTGTCCATATTTTTAAGGGTTTCATAAAAGACGGAGCCTGTATCAATCTGTTTTATCATGGAATCAATCATCAAGTCAATTGTATCATTGGCCATTGTGGCTGCATCCACCACCATCGGTACTCCTACAGCTATCACCGGGATCCCTAAAGTCTCAGCATTAATGCCCATTCGCTTGTTGCCCACACCGGAACCGGGATTGATACCGGTATCTGCAATCTGAATCGTGGTACTTACACGGTCCATACGCCTGGAAGCAAGGGCATCTATGGCAATAACCAGTTCCGGTCTTATGCGGTCCACTATCCCACGAATGATTTCACCGGTTTCGATACCTGTAATCCCCAGCACGCCGGGTGCAATAGCACAAACCGGGCGTACTCCCTCATCTATTTGTTCCGGTATATGCTCAAGCAAATGCCGGGTAATCATTAAATTGGAAACCACCTTTGGACCTAATGCATCGGGAGTAACATTCCAGTTACCAAGCCCTACTACCAATACGGTTGCCTTTTCGTCAATTTTTATCATGTTGCGCAGTTCTTTTGCAAAGGTCTTGCATACCTGTTCATGAACAGGAGGGTTATTTTCTCTCAAGCGAGGCGCTTCGATGGTAACATAATTCCCCATCGGTTTACCCATTGCTTCAACGCCGGCCGACGAGCTGATTTTCACTCTCGTCACCGATACATCCCCTGATCCTTCCGTTTCAACCTCCACCCCGGGAACTTCTGCTTCCTGCCGGGCATTTTCTTTATACATTTCCCTTGCTTCCAAAGCCAAATCAGTCCGGATACTAAACACAAAATCATCTCCCACTAAAGATAGTCTTATACTTTTATTATGCCCTATTAAAATTTACATATTATTGCTTTTTTACAATGTCATTTACGGATATTTTTTTGTTGCCCCTATTGAATTAGTCCTTGCTTTTTTTCATCATTCATGTTAAAATAACGCTTGTGAATTTGAATACGGAGGTGAGTGGATTGCCTAACATTAAATCAGCAATGAAAAGGGTCAAGGTTATTAAAGCAAAGACCTTGCGGAATCAGATGATAAAATCAGCCCTTAAGACCTATATTAAGAAGTTTGAATCTGCTGTTAAGGAAGGAAATTTAGAGGAAGCTAAAGCAGCTTTTAGTGTAGCTGTTAAGAAAATAGACCAGGCTGTTGCAAAAGGGGTAATACATAAGAACACCGCATCCAGGAAAAAATCCCAACTTGCGCGCAAGCTTAATTCAATGAATGCATAAAATAACGTACTTGATAAAGTACGTTTTTTTATGTACTACTATTTAATCTTTTTTACTATACTTGGCAATAAACGTCTGCAAGGCAACCCAATCATTCATTTTACCCGATTTAATACCGTTATCAATCTCCAAACACCCTTCAAGAACTGAACGGAGGTAATTAACTGAAAAACGCTGTGCATATTTTATGTATTTTTTTACAACAAAAGATGCTATTTTTAACTTGCTTGCAATTTCATTTTCATGGGCCCCTTCTTCCAACAAGACCTTTACTTTTAATATTCCTGAAAAATGCCTGGACAACAATGCTATAATTTTTACTACCGGTTCTTTCAACTTTTTCATATCATCCAAATATTCGAATACAAGCCCTGTATTCCCATCAGTAAAAGCATCAATCATATTAAAGACCCTGCTTTCTATTGATTTTACGCACACGGCATCTATATCCTGCCTCGATATCACCTCTCGTGACCCACAATAATATATTAGTTTTTCAATTTCATTTTTTAAACTCATCATCCCGGTATCACAGTGCTCAATCAGGTAATAAATGTCCTTTTTATCCATCCTTTTATTATGGGAAGCAAGCTTTTGACCGACCCAGCTTGCCACATACGCATCTTTTTGATAACCAAATTCCACCGGAAGCCCAATCTTTTTTATTTTCCCAAATATTTTACTTCGTTTGTCCACTTCCTTTTCATAAAAAACAAGGCAGACATAGGGCGGCAAATCATCCAAATACCTGTCCCAAAACTCTTTTTCTTCAGCCTTGGGTGCCTTTAGTACACCGCTGTCCTTTATGACAATCATTTTTTGCTGGGCCATCACCGGCAGCAATTCCAGTGCATCCCGTACCTGTTCCAAATCCATACCCTTACCGTCAAAAACAGTAAGATTAAAATCCTTCATAGGTCCATCCACAACCTTATCCATAAGCTGCCTGTAATAATACTCCTTTAAATACTCTTCCTCCCCAAAGAAGGCATATACACCGGTAAGGTTTCCCTCTTTTATACGCTTCTTTAATGCATCTATGCTCATTTATTCACCTTCTCTCAGAACCTTGATTTTTCTTATCCTTTTACCGTCTGTAATAAATGTAATTGTACCGTTAACATCAGTTCTATATATCCGGACACCCTTTTCCACCAAACGCTGCAGAACCTGTTCCGACGGATGACCAAAACTATTTTTCCCAACCGATATTACTGCATACCTAGGAGATACCCGGCCGATAAATTCTTCCGTGGAAGAAGTCGGCGAACCGTGATGAGGTATCTTAAGCACATCCGCCTTTAATACATCCTTTTTCTGTAGCAAGGCATATTCAGCTTCTTTTTCAATATCTCCCGTAAATAAACATGAAAATTTATTGTAATTAAGCCGCAGTACAACGGATGCGTTGTTTTCATTTTCAAACGCCTTTTCCAACTGCTCAGGACCCGGTGACAGCACCTGCATATATATGCCGTCGCCTATCTTTACATGATCACCTTCGGATAAATAATACATGGAAACACCATTGTATCTGGCAGTTTCAATTATTTTTTCCATGAGCTCCGTCTTTTCCTTACGCAAGGGCAGCAGCAAAGTACCAATAAATTTGTTTTCAAATAGGGTTTGTATTCCTTCAGCATGGTCATCATGATAATGGGATATGATGGCCATATCAATATGCATTATACCCCTTTTTAATAAATAGGGAATAACTATACTTTCCCCCACATCAAAGGAACTCATTCCTTCGCTGCCGCCGCCGTCAATAAGTACGGTTCTCCCGCCGGGGCTTACAATAAGCGCACAATCCCCCTGCCCCACATTAACAAATGTAATTTCCAGATTATCTGTAGGGAAAAATGAGATTAGCAGTCCACCAATAATTATAACTATCAGCAAAAAACCATTTAACGTGGCAATTTTCTTTTTCCCCTGCAATACATTATACACCATGAATAAAAGAAGTAAATAGACAGCAATTACTAAGGGAGTGGGAGAAGGCACCCTTACAACTGCAAAAGGTATGCTTCCCAGCAAATCTGTCACTGCCAGGATAAGCTTCAGCACAACATATTCAAATCCTGCAATAATTGTTCCAAGCCAACTGCTTATATTCCCCATTATATATAGAGCAAAACCCATAATAAAAATGATTGGTATAAGGGGCACTACAAATAGATTTCCGGCTATTGATACAAGGGATATGCCGTTAAAATGATATGCAGTAATAATAACCGTACCTAATTGGGCAGAAGCGGAAGTTGCCGCCAATTCACCAACGCCTTTGGGTAATTGTTTAAGAAGGGTATATAGGGGTTTGTAGAAAAAAAGCAGAGATAGGGTGGCACCATAGGATAATTGAAAACCAGCATCAAATAAAATTAACGGGTTATACAATAAAATAACCCATGCGGACAAACCTAGCGAAGTCAGGGAATCCGCCTCTCTGTTTACAAGAAAAGCCAAAAGAAAAATACATGCCATTATGCCCGCCCGCAAAACAGAGGGGGTGCTTCCCGTTATCAATATAAATTGTAAAATAAAAAATATGCTGATACCATGAATTATGAATTTATTTAACCTTAGTATGCCAAAAAAATACATTATACCTGCTAATAATATTGAAACGTGCATACCTGAAACAGCTACCACATGGTAAATTCCGCTTCGTGAAAAGTCTTCTTTCATCTTTTCTGAAAAGCCGGAACGGTCGCCCACCATTATTCCTTTTAAAAAGGCTGCCTCGTTTTGGGGCAGGTAGGAATCAATGGTATCCAGGATGGACTTTCGTATATAATATGCATATTCTGTTAACCTGTTGTAAGGTACTTCTTCATCAGCATATTCTATTTGATAAGGTTTTGCATAGCAAATTGCATCCACACCTTTTGACTGAAGATAATAGTAATAATTAAAACCCCCTTCATTCATGGATTGGGACGGAAAAAATAACCGGCTGCTAATGTTTAACACATCCCCATATCCATATGAATCATTTCCTTCATGCAGCGGGCAAATCAGTTTAACCTTTGATTTTACCGAAAAAAAAACCTTATTCAGCCTTATCCTGTATATATCAGCGGTATACTCAATACGGTTTTCTTTTAAAATAGGATCTGCTACAATTCTGCATGTAAATGTGATGGGTTGATCAATAAAAGGAGCAATGGGTTTTTGGCGGGTATCCACCACCGTTTGAAAATGCAATACTCCAAGAGCCATGCAAATGCTTAAAAAACATGGAAACAAAAACGCTGCTTTCCTGCTCAACAATACTTTTACAACGCAAATAATAATCATGAGGAAAGCTGCCCTAATGGCATAAGCCATATCCATGAACTGCCCCAGGTAAACACCTGCAATATAACATGAAGCTGCCCAACATATACGCCTCTTAAACATTGCTCCCTCACAAATTTTTTATTTTCATTATATGCAAAAAGACGCCTAAAGCGTCTTTTTACTTCGTTTATTATTATGTATGTATATGCATATTATGTATGTACTTTAGTTTACAATTCTTCTTGCTGTCACATATTTTCGGGAATAATATTCTTCGCTTAATGAACTTAATTTTACACAACTACCTGTAGAAGATGCATGTATAAACTGGTTGTCTCCGACATAAATACCTACATGATCAACATAACCGCTACTGGGGTTGCCAAAACATACTAAATCTCCTGGCATCAAGTTCTTTCTTTCAACATATGTTCCATTTTTCTTTTGATCGTTGGCAACTCTGTTTATAGTGATTCCAAACTGCTTGTAAACATACTGGGCAAATCCTGAACAGTCAAAACCCTTTGTTGTAGTTCCGCCATACCGGTAAGGTACACCAAGAAATTTTTTGCTGAAATTTGCAATCTTTGTCCCAATAGGTTCTTCTGCTTCACGGTCAACTTGTCCACCTGAACGGGATACGTTTTCTTTTCTTACACTAACATAATCTCCATGTACCCAACCACTATAGCTTTCACCATAGCCTACTAATAGCCATTTTCCCTGTACTTCATAAATCTTTAATGTTTGACCATATTTAACCTGGTCCCAAATCTCAGCATTAATATCCGGTTTTGCCCTCACATTTAAACAACTGGCTGTAACAACCCCATATCCAATTTCTTCTGCCGATGCTGAAATAACAGTAAGCATGAATAACACAGCCATTACTGCTATAATCAGCACAGCGTGCCGCAATATTTTCATTTCCTTGCCTCCTGCACATCTTTTGTGAAAACATTATTACAAAACTATTACGAATTTATTATATACTTATTGCAGCACGCTGTCAATCATTTTATTGCCTCTTATGCAAAATTTCTAATTTTTTTTTGCTTTCATATATCCTTTTTCATCAATAAAACAATTTTTTTCTCTCCGTCAAAGGGAATACTGTAATAAATATTACGAATTATTTCAAATCCATTTTTTCTCCA
Organism: Clostridiaceae bacterium; assembly: GCA_012735465.1. Lineage (GTDB taxonomy): Bacteria > Bacillota > Clostridia > SK-Y3 > SK-Y3 > JAAYHJ01. Next base: position 6,716 of record JAAYHJ010000095.1, on the reverse strand, counting down.
AAAATTAATTCCTTGTATATTATCCTGAATTACCGTTACAAATATCCTTTTTACATGGTATCTGTACCTAAAATAATCCGATATCATATTTATTACCGTTTTCCCATATCCGCGACGTTGATAATGACTGTCAATCAGTAATAAACTTATCCATAGGGTGTTTGGGCTTTCTTTATTTACCCTTCCTTTCAATATCCCAATTAATGCTCCCTTGATGCGAATCCCTGTGAAAAATTCTCTCTCACATTTAATTATCTTTAGATATTTTTCGACAAGCTGACTTAAAGATATTGCTCTGTCGATACCGGTTGCATACTTGTACATATGAGTCATATTGTACCATCGTAAAACATTGGGTAAATCCTCTCTTTTTATATCGTCAACGGAAAGATCGCCATATTTCAGATTTAATGAAAGCATTGTACCACCTTAAAAAATAAACCCTATCCGAAATGGACAGAGTTTTATGAACTTAATGCATCTTCCAGCCAAATTGTTCCAATCTCTAAAGCCCTATACAAGCCTTCTCTTTCAGCTTTTTTTACTACTTTTTCTTTTCCTTTCAATCCAGGACGATTTAATTGCAGTTCTATTGATATCCTTGATGATACTTTTATATCTTTTACCATTTTGGAATCCAATACCTTCATAGTAATAATGTATTCATCCTCAGGATTTCCATAATATAACATATCCCCTTTGCGGGTAAGAAGTCTTCCTTTATATGTCAACCCCTGGACTTTCTTATTTGTCTTATCCTCCTTAGCTTCCATCCAATCATCACCTATCCTTTAATATAATACTAACATATAAATACCCAATTCCTTCGATTGATAAAATATTAATTGATAAAAAACTGACTTATATAGACATTAAGTCAGTATATTATATACCATTTTATAAAAATTATACACAAATTTCCCCAACTTTATCCATCATTTAAACTATATCATATTATTTGACGATAGTAAAGGAAAATAGGATATTTATTGAGATATGATAATCCAAGTTCAATAAATTAAGCAAAATTAAACAAAGTGCCAATATGCAGCTTATTGAGAACAAAAAATAAGGGGAATAGATCATACTCCCCTTATTTTTTGCCTTAAGTTTCTCTATGAATATGCTTAACCTAAAATTCTTATTGCAACAAACACCAGGTCTTCTATTCCAATACGAGCGTCTTTATTAAGATCGTATTTACTTACAACATCCCAATCCGGGCTGTTAGAATCTTTACCATAATGGTATGCTGCAATTGCCAAGTCTCCCACACTGATTTTTCCGTCTTGGTTTAAGTCGCCCCCTTTGATCTGGGCCTCGTATAACCCGGCAACCTTAGCTCTAAGGTCGTCCAGTGCAGCCTCCAATGCGGCTTTTGCTGCATTAACCTCTTCAATGGAGCTCATAGCATCTATTTCCGCATCGGTCTTATTTGCGGCTTGCACTGCTGCTATTGCATTTTGTACCGCTGTTCTTGCTGCAGCTACTTCAGGCACATCCAAGGTAACCTTATCCAGAGCCTGCTGAGCTTCCTGCAGTGCCTGGGGCACTTCTGCTGTTACAGCTTTGAATGCTGCCTTTGCTGCTTCCAATTCAGCATTGTCTGCTTCCACAATTATTTTTCCCTGGATTACGGTAACCGGTACTTTGTCAGCGTTAACATCATCAAATCTTTCTCCGGTCATTTCCACTGCAACTTCTCCTCCCGGAGCTCCTTCCTTAATTTCAAAACTAACTGTAAAAATGAGGCCTTCGAATAATGGCTCAGATGCAGCATATGCAATCCTTATGTACCCTTCTGCAGCCGTATTCAAATTCTGAGATGAACCTCCCTGCCGTTGATTTGGATTAAAAACAACATTTTTTGCAATTACTTTAGAAGGATCATATGTAATACTTAATTGATACCCTGCAATAACTGAATTATCGGTAAGAGTTACAGGTATCGACACCGTTTCCCCGGGCTTACCGGTTGCCGTGCCCACTGTTACTATTGGATTTGCTGCAAATACACCGGGCATAGTTCCAAAAACCATACAAATTGAAAGTATAACCGTAACAATTTTTAAAGTGAAACTAAATTTTTTCATAATACTCCCCCCTAATTTTATACCTTTTGTACTTGTTTTTTTAGCACTCGGCACATACAGATATAACATTTTTTGTTCTTATCAGGTGCTGCATACCGAATAATTTTATATATTGGTTTTTAAAATAATCACCCCCGTAGAGTTATTTGGTATCAATTAGACTAAACCATTAATTATAACAACAATTATAAATCAATTATAAATATTATAGCATATAATTTTATAAATAAATACCATTTCAAGCTATATTTTTAGTAATTTTTAACTAAATCTATTAATCTTATCATCCATCATCTTATTAAAATATATTTTAATCATATTAAAAGGCCGTAGGCAAATACCGCCCATGGCCCTATAATTAAATGCTTGATGTTGTTTTTAATCATACATACATTTCCCTGGGTAATTTTATTGACCTTACTATATATGTAAACTGCCCCATTGGAGTTTCAACTAAAACTATATCATTTACCTTCTTCAATAATAATGCCTTACCCATAGGAGATAAATAGGAAGCAAGATCTATATTTACATTGGAGTTGCTTTCAAAAGGAGAAATGATTTTGTACCTTTCTATTTCATTACAATGCATATCTTCTATCTCCACTGTGCTGCCAATAATCACAAACGGGCAAGCCTCTTCTGCATCCTTCTTCACCTTTGCTTTATATATAAACTCCTCTATTTTACCTATATAGTTGTCAATCAAATCAATAAACAATTCCCTTTCCTCGGTAGTATCCGGATAGTACTTTCCCAATATCTGCTCCTTTTCCTCTTCAATTTCAACCAAGTGTTTTACAAGCATTTCAAATACTGCTTTTGATAATACCGTACTCAACATTTCGCACCGTTATAAGAAACTCATAATAACTATAATTATAAAAGCACAACTTTTTAGTGTTTTCCTCTATTAGCAATTTTTAATATGAGTGTTTTGCACAGGTTTTTTTATGAATTTATTGTTTTCTTATAACGGGCTACACCTCCTTCTTTTTTTATCCCTATTTACACCCATATAATCATCCAAACGTTTATATGTGTTCTATTTGATTTGAACACAAGTCTCACCTTTTTCCAATTACCACAACCTCCTTTATAATGTGATTGTAATTTAATGGTAAACCCCATTTAGCACAAGAAGGCACTTTACAGTAAGAACTGTAAAGCGCCTTCATTATAAAATATATCATAAATGTTAACCCATGTCAATTATGGGTCACTTTTCTTTTTTTATATTTTAACAGGATACCACTTTAACCCATGAATATGCATCAAATAAGCAAAATATATAGCAAGGATTCTGCAAAAATAATAATTACACTGCTTTTTCAGTTGCTAAAAGGTATGATGTAGGGCCTTCCCGTGAAAGGGTTTTCAAAAATGTGCACTTTTGTATTATATACTTTACTAATATTACCTTCAGTAATAATTTCCTGCGGGGACCCTTGTTTTAATACTCTGCCTTTGCTTAATAATATCAAGTGGTCACAGTACTGGGATGCAAGATTTAAGTCGTGTAAGCTCAGAATTGCAATCATACCTTTATCTTCCGTTAATCTTTTGATAATACCAAGTATTTCCACCTGATGCTGTATGTCCAGTTGTGAAACGGGTTCATCCATGAGCATTATGCCGGTTCCCTGGGCCAGTGCACGGGCAATAATAACTCTTTGCCTTTCACCGCCGCTTATTTCAGCAATATTCTTTTCCCTTAAATGCCATGTATTCGTAATCTGCATGGCATTTTTTGCTGTTTCCATGTCATATTCGCTCTCTGAATGAAATCTTTTCAGATAAGGGCTCCTTCCCATTAATACTATGTCCATTACGGAAAATTCAAACTCAAAATATATATCCTGGGGTACATAGGCTATATTCCTGGCAAGCTCCTTATTTGAAAACACGGTTATATCCCTGTCACCCAAAAAAACCACGTTTTCTTTAGGCATAAGGCTTCTTGAAATGCTTTTTAAAAGAGTAGTCTTGCCCGAACCATTTGGGCCTATAATTCCATAAAGGCCGCTTTTAAAAAAGGTTATATTAATATCATCCAAAATCCTTTCTTTTCCATAGCTCCAGGAAAGGTTCTTAATACGAATGGGTTCTTTCTTATCCTTCACTAAAACACCTTCTTCTTGCTTTTGTACAACAAATAAATAAAGTAAGGGGCTCCGAAAATGGAAGTTATGACGCCTACAGGTATTTCCACCGGTGGAACGGCACTTCTTGCAATTGTGTCACAAATAACCATAAACGCTGCTCCACCAACAGCAGAAAAGGGAAGAACAACCCTATGGTCATAACCTACTATCAACCTGATGGAATGGGGTACTATTAAACCTACAAACCCTATGACCCCGCTGACCGATACGCATGCTGCCACCATGACGGAACACATAAAAATTATTGACTTTTTTACTTTTTCAACCTCAATACCCAGGCTTTTTGCCGTTTCCTCCCCCGTTGACATTACATTTAAATCCCTGGAAAAGGATATAATCGTGCAAACAGATATAAGTATTATTGGCAAAAGAAACCCTACCTGATTCCAGCTTGCTGCAGATACGCTCCCCATGGTCCAAAATATTATTTTTTCCACATGGCTTCTGTTAAAAATCATAATTATTGAAACCATTGCAGACAGCATAAAACTTACAGCAATTCCAGAAAGCAAAAGAGTTATGGTGGGTATTTTATTACCTACTTTTGCAATGTTATAAACGCATAAAGCCGTAAGTACGGAACCAAAAAAAGCAAATACCGTTATAATCCCTACTCCTAAAAAGGAATAACTTCCTCCCACAACTAGAGCAATGGTAGCTCCCAGGGAAGCCCCTGAAGATATACCTAGAACGTAAGGATCTGCCATGGGGTTCTTAAACATACCCTGGAGTGCCGCTCCTACAACCGCAAGCCCTGCTCCTACCAATGCTGAAAGTAGTATCCTCGGTAGCCTTAAATCCACAATAATCCTGGCATGGGTTTCATCTATCCCTGCCGATGATATAAATTCCCCTATCAGAGGAAGCTTACGTGATAATATTTTTACAGCATTAACGAAGGATATATCTGCAACCCCAAAGGTTGCCGACAGAACCATAAGCACAATTAAAAGTATTATTGAAATTAACAACATATATTTTATATGACTTCTTTTTTTAATAAAAACCATATTCTGCTCTCCATACCTATTTTATCTAAATGCCTCCGGATGTATTATTTTAGCCAGCTCAATCAATCCATCCGCCTGTCTTACACCCTGCCTGTCAAGAAGATTATTGTCAATCTCAAACAATCTTCCTTCTTTAACTGCCCTAAGATCCTTATAACCATTGGTATTTTCTATACCCTGCTTTGAGTTAAAATACTTAGAACATATGATGATATCCGGATCCTTTTCTACCAGTTTTTCAAGGCTATAAGCCCATCCTTCAACATCATCGGCCGCGTTTTTGCCTCCTGCCATTTCAATCATCTGGCCGATAAATGTACCTTTACCGGCTGTATAATCGCCTTCCTTTCCAAAGGATACAGCATAGTATACGCTGGGCCGAGGCCTGTCCTTTACTCTTTCGAGCACATCCTGAACTTTTGCCTTCATTTCTGCTACCAGCTTTTGTGCTTCATCCTTTGCATTTAATACAATACCTACGTTCTGGATGGTTTCATACACCCCTTCAAAATTCTCGTCCCCATAAAAGGCGGCAACATTAACCCCGAGTGTCTCCAACTTTTCTACTATTTCTTTTTTAAAATGAGTTGAAACAAGCACAAGATCCGGTTTTAATTCAATAATTTTTTCAATGCTTGGATTGTCTATTAATCCGACGGAAGCAATATCTTTTACTTCTTCAGGCCAATCGCAATATTCCGAACGGCCTATGAGTTTATCGGACATATTTAATGCAAATATTATTTCCGTAATATTAGGTGCTATGGATATAACCCTTTGGGGTTCCTTATCTATTCTTACCTGTCTGTTGTATGAATCCGTAATAACCATTGGAAAACCTGACGTGTTTTCCACCGGGCTAATCTCTTTGGCCCCATCAGATAAATTGCTTGTACTGGTACATCCGACCAGTGAAATAATCAAAATAACTGCTGCAATATGTATAAATTTTATTTTTACCACATTCAACACCCCATTCATTTTTTGCACAAAATAAATCTAAACCTCTTAACCGGGAAAGAAAGGCTAAGAGGTCCAGGGTATTTGCAGACAAAACAAATACATTCCCACACCCCCCTATCATCCGTAGAGTTTCGGTGTTTATTCAAAGGCAGGTCTTCTGACTCTGGTTCCTCGGTTTTACGCCTTCCCAGATTGCTCCAGTGGCCTATTGTAAAACCTCCCCATCACAGCGGCGGGACCGTACAGGACTTGCACCTGTTTCCCTCTTTCGTCTTAAATATAATTAAGAACCTTTGAATACAATATTTAATTGTCTTTACAATATCACAACTGCCTGCCATTGTCAAAGTTTCTGACGAAAAGGATAGTGTCAATTTGTTGTAGGATAATTAAACTTAAAGGTATCCCCATCTTTTTGATACAACGGGCTATATCACATACCCGCTGCGTTGTATGCCCTTTAAAATTGTTGATATTGGAGTTTT
>JAAYHJ010000094.1 GCA_012735465.1 Clostridiaceae bacterium | reverse complement strand
TAAAAAAACTCCAATATCAACAATTTTAAAGGGCATACAACGCAGCGGGTATGTGATATAGCCCGTTGTATCAAAAAGATGGGGATACCTTTAAGTTTAATTATCCTACAACAAATTGACACTATCCTAATCATTGCTATATCTTGACAATTTTTGATTAGTAATATATATTAATTTAAAAGCAACGAGGCTTGAACCTTGTTGCTTTTTTTGATTCATACTGGTTGTTATTATCACTATTAGACGATACTGGTAGGTGTATTTTTCTCAGAAAAGTTGTGTTGTACGATAATAAGAATTGTCGTTGTAATATCTGTTTATTTATAAGCTGATGTTGAAAGATTATTGAGGTTGATATAAAGGGGAGGAAATGAGGATGAGAAGCCAAAAGAAATTGAAGAAAATCCTGGAAGAAGCCTTTAGCATAAGACATCATACAAAACAAATGCTTAGCGGTAATTTGGACATAAAAATCGATACTGATACTTTTATTTTTTTAAAGGATTTAGCAGAAGATATAAATCAAATCAATAGTACCTTTAATACCTATATAAACGAGATAACCCATATATTGTCTCATCTGTCAGCTGGTGATATGGCAGTTGCCTTTTCAGAGAATGTGCTTTATCATGGAGATTTTTTACCAATTAAAAATGCTCTTTATAAGATCAGATATTCTCTGAATTGTTCCTTCGAAGAAATTCATAAGCTATCCAAAGAAATAGATGCTATGAGTAATCAGGTCGAGAACAGTTCCTCCTTTTTGGCGACAAACACGACGGAACAGGCAGCTTTGATTTCTGATTTAACATCAACTATTTATGACATTACGGATAAGACAGTACATAATGCAGAAAATGCAAAAGCAGCTGCGAAAACCATAGAAGCGATAACAAAGGAAACCGAAATTGGCAGAGGTTATATGAATCATATGTTATCCTCCGTGGATAAAGTGAAGTCTTCCATTGATGATATATCTCATATCATCGAATTAATAAATGGAATTGCTGAACAAACCAGATTGTTAGCTTTAAACGCAAAAATCGAGGCTGCAAGAGCCGGAGGAAACGGACAAGGGTTTTCAATAGTTGCCAGTGAAATCAGTAAGCTGGCACAAAAAAGCAGTGAAGCTGTCAGACAAACTACGCAGTTAATTAATAATAGTATATCTGCAGCGGATGAAAGTGCAAAAATCACGAAAAAAACCGTAGAAAGTTTTAAAAACATTCATGACTCAATCGAAGGAGTAGCCGGTTTGTGTAAAGAAATAGCGGATCTATCAAATATACAGGCAGAAAATCTTAAGGAAACTTCTGCTATCATTACAAATATATCAGAGGCAGTACAGAGCAATGCAGCGTATGCTCAGGAAAACAGTGCAGGAGCAATGAACCTGTCGAACATATCTGCTCACTTGAAGAAGGTTCTTCAACGTTTCCGGCTAATGGGACAAGAAAATGTATCGGTTGTTGATAAAAATATTGACGAGGAATTCATACGAAAATTAACCAACAAATTAGTGACAAAGCTATTCCATGCAACTACTACCCAGGCTATAGATACGATACTGGAAACGGATATTCAAAATCATAGAGATGTTGAATGCATGTATGTTATTAATGGGGAAGGCAAGCAATTAAGTCATACGATTATGAATCCAAATATCCCAGTGGAGCAGGATGAGAATTTTAAACCTGCGTTGCCCGGAGAGGATCACAGTTCAAAAAAATATTTCAGACAAGCCATAAAAAATAAACAGGAATTGTATATTTCTTCAGAATACATATCAAAAGCAACAGGAAATTTATGCAAGACAATTTCATATGCATATCAAGGTGCTGACAAAAAGTATTATGTTATTTGCATCGACATACTATGCAAGTTTTAGAATAGTAGTTAAACAATAAGCAGACAGTATTTAAAAAATGCAAATAATGTCAGAAGAACCGTCCCTGTGGCAATTTTGGAAATCTTTATTTTGGTAAGTTTTAAGGGTATAATGAAAATAGGAGAAAAACAGTTGTATCAACTGATTTCGAAGGAAGCAAGAAACGCGGGGGAAGGGAAAGTGAAAATATGCTAGTAACTTTAAAGGATGTAATGAAAATAGCAGAAGAAAGGCAAATTGCCATTGGCTCTTTCAACACACCAAACCTGGAAGGGCTTCAGGCAGTAATTGAAGCAGCAGAAGAACTGGGTTTGCCAGTCATAATTCAGTTTGCCCAGTGCCATGAACCATGGATACCACTTGATATTATCGGGCCAATCATGGTAGAGGCTGCAAGGAAAGCCAAAGTTCCGGTATGTGTACATTTGGATCACGGCGAGACATTGGAATATTTACAGCTTGCCCTGGATATGGGTTTTACATCCATCATGTATGATGGTTCCATACTTTCTTTTGATGAAAATTTACAAAATGCCAAGAAAGCAGTAGAAATGGCTGCAAAAAAAGGTGCTTCCGTAGAAGCAGAGTTGGGCTCCATGGGGAGACGGGAATCCGGTACAGGTAACGGAAGCCTGGATAATGATACCAGGATTTATACTGACCCACAACAGGCTCGGGTTTTTGTAAGAGAGACAGGGATTGATGCTTTGGCATGTTCCTTTGGAACTATACATGGAATTTATTTGACTCAGCCAAGGCTAGACTTTGAATTAGTGAAGAATATCAGAAAACTTACGAACAATATTCCGGTTGTAATGCACGGTGGTTCAGGTTTGAGCAGGGAAGATTACCACAAAGCGATAAAAGCCGGTGTAAGAAAAATAAATTACTTTACATTTATGGACAAGGCCGGAGGAGATGCAGTAGCAGAATACATAAAAACATTAAAATCAAAAGAACCTGTTTTCTTCTCATCCCTGGTTATGGCAGGAAGGGAAGCAATGAAAGAGAATGTAAAGGAAGCTATGAAAATGTTTGCTTTTGTGGATTAATGAGGAGAGGAGGTGTGGGAATATGAAAATAGCAGGATTGGATATCGGCACCACTGGGTGTAAATGTACTGTTTTTGATGAGCAGGGAAAATACTTGGGTAAAGCATACCGTGATTATGCGGTAAAAAGATCAACCGGGGGACACGAAATTGATATCACCGCTTTGCTGGACGGCGTATACGAATGTATACGTGAAATGGCAAATACATATCCGGATATTGCAGGCATTGGTGTTACCAGCTTTGGTGAAACATTTATCTGCACAGATGAAAATGGAACACCCCTTCATACTGCAATGCTGTACACAGACCCCCGCGGTAAACAACAATGTGACCGGTTATGTGAAAAAATAGGTGAAAAAAAGATCGCCCAAATTACGGGGCTTCGTCCTCATCAGATGTACAGTATCCCTAAAATCATGTGGCTCAAAGAAGAAATGCCTGAGATTTATAAAAAGACAAAACATATTTTCTTAATAGGAGATTATGTAGTGTATCATCTGACCGGTGAGGCGCAGATTGATTATTCCCTTGCAACCCGAACCATGGCATTTGATATCAGAAATCTCTGTTGGAGTGAAGAAATTTTCAAAGCAGCCGATATTGACATGTCGCTTATGTCAAAACTGGTTCCTCCCGGAACACCGGTTGGTTATGTTACGGATAAAACAGCAGAAAAAACCGGATTGAATAAGAATACAAAGATTATTTTCATCAGCCACGATCAGGTTGCTGCAGCAGCCGGCGCCGGAGCCTTTGACAGTTCGGTGGCAGTGGACGGCGCAGGGACGGTAGAATGTCTGATACCGATATACGATGAAATACCCGATATGGAAGCTATGTATCAGGGACATTTTGCTGTGGTCCCATATATCATTCCCGGAAAATATGTTGCCTACGCCTTTTCCTACACCGGAGGCGCTGTCCTCCAGTGGTGTGTGGATTCTCTAGCAAAAAAAGAAAAGGAAATTGCAGCACTGCTGAATATTACCCCCAATGAATACTTAGAAAAATGTTATGCAGACACTTACGGTGACAATCCCATAAATTCAATTCTTGTTCTCCCACATTTTGCGGGTGCGGCAACCCCTTACATGGACATCGGTTCCAGGGGCGCAATACTTGGCCTTACAACGGATACCTCGGTAGCAGAAATATACAGAGGCTGCATGGAAGGTGTTGTATATGAGATGTATTTGAATATGCAAGCACTAAAGCCTTCCGGAATTCGGTTTAAAAAGATCCATGCAACAGGTGGCGGAGCCCATTCGCCGGTTTGGATGCAGATGAAAGCTGATGTTATAAATCTTCCCATAACAGCACTAAAAACAGTGGATGCAGGAACGGTGGGGAGTGCGATGCTGACGGGGATTGCCATTGGACTGTTTAAAGATATAGAAGATGCCGCAGCTCATATGGTAGAAGAAACCGTTACCTATTACCCACGAAAAGAAATGCACGATAAGTACATGCTTAATTTCAAACGGTACAGCAAACTCTATGAAGCGGTAAGACCATTGGTATAGAAAAAATAAGGGACATATCTTTACTTTAATTTTCTCAATAGTGAAGATTTGTCCCTTTGTAACAGTTTCAGCAATTTAAAAAATTATTCCACTACCTTTTCTCTCATCTTTTCTATAAGCTCCAATATACCGGCTTCCACCTTAATAAGGTCTTCTTCCTTTGGTGCTCCTTCAAATTCTACGGATTCAACGAAATCCCATTTCATCTTATTTCTTTCAATTATTTCGTTCAGTTCCTTCTCTGCACCGCCGGACCATCCATAAGATCCAAATCTAAAAGCTACTTTACCTGTAATCTTCTTTCTGCCAATCTCATTTAATGCTTCTGCAACCGGTGGAAAAAGCTTGTACTCATAAGTAGGTGCTGCAATAATTATCCCTGCAGATTTAAAAACAGTTGCAATCATTTCACTATTGCTTTCCAGGGGCATTTGGAGCTTGTTGTATCTGATGCCTTCTCTTTTAAGTATGCTTTCGGCATAATCAACTGCTTTTGCAGTCATTCCATACATTGAACCCCACAATATAGTAACTTCATTCTTGCCTGCTCCTTCAGCATACATAGAAAACCTGGAATAATCATCCATGATTTTTTGAGGATTCTTTCTATAAACCGGACCATGGCCCGGTGCTATGGTATTTATTTCCATAGTTTTTGCTTTCTCAATAGCCTTTCTCAAGCTAGGTGTAAAAGTTGCCATTACATTGGAATAATACCTTATGCCTTCCGATTCAAAGAAATCTATCTCTTCAGGGGTCAGCTCGTCATCAAAACAATGGTCTCCCATCCTGCCAAAGGCTCCGAACATATCACATGAGAAGAGAGTTTTTGTCCCTCTCTCGTAGGTATACATGGTATCCGGCCAGTGAACGTTTGGTACCGGATGGAAACTCAATACCTTACCCTTCCCAAGTTCTAAAGTATCTCCTTCCTTTACAATCATTATTTTGTCTTCACCATAAAAAGAGGCTACCATTTTTGCAGCTTTATCAGTACATATTACCGTAAAATCATCTTTAATTTTTCTGAAATTTGAAATCCATCCGGAATGGTCCGGCTCCATATGATTAACAATCAAATAATCGATATTTTGTGGGTTAACACCAATTTCTTCTAAGTTTTTATAAAGGGTTTCAGGTATACCATCCCAACCAATTACACCATCAATTATTGCAGTCTTTTCCCCCTGAACAATATAGGAATTAAGGGTGACTCCATTTGCAATATCCCACATACCTTCAAACAGTATGTCATCAACATTCATAGTAAGCATATGTATTCCGTCTGCAATTTTCAACTTCCTCATATTTCATCCTCCTTAAATTTATAGTATCACATGAGTTATCTCACAGCAAACAGGGCCGACACATGACTAAATTTTTTTCACCAAAGACTTGCCTCCGTTTTTTCTTTAATATTACTGGGAGTATTTTATCACTGTTTCCTCCAAATGTGAATCACTAAATTAAACCGTAAATTACATTTATCATACAATAAATAACGTTATATTTAAATAATAAGTATACATAGTTTTGTATAAAATAAACAGCAGTAAATTTAAAGAGGATAGCCAGGCTGCTATCCTCTTTAATATTAAAAAATATTTCAATTACTATTGCTTATCAATTGTGTCACTTGAGCAAACTCTTACTATAAATACGTACTATATCTTCAAATCCTACTTCTTCCGGATGATTTTTTAACTTATCTTTATTAATAAAAAATTTATTGGAATATTCATTAATTTCCTCTTCACTTATATCAATTTTTACATCAATCAATTTATTTAAAATATCCTCCAATTCTTCTAAACGGCTCAATCCTAAAAGGTTTAACATTCTATTTATCTTGCTTTGATCTTTGAAGCTTTTTAAGTACTCTATAGTCAAAACGCCATTGGCAAGTCCATGAGGAAGTCCTTTAAAATAAGTCAGTGGATATCCCATCCCATGGGGTAATGATGTTCCATTTTGTGCAATTTGTATTCCGCCTAAAACTGAAGCCATCATTATCTTATTTCTAAATTCCTGGTTCAAATCTTTACTTACTAATTTTTCAAAACAGTATTTAAATAACTCAAAGCCTTTCTCTCCATAAATGTCCGACATATAAGTGCTATTAGTGTTTAAATATCCTTCCACCAAATGAGTAAAAGCATCGATGGCGGTACTGACAGTTATATTATAAGGAATATAAAAAGTATATTTACTGTCGATAAAGGCAAATTTGGGGAATATCCTTTGCCCCAGATTTTTCTTTGTCTTTTCCTTATTGGAAGTCACTATGCTGTATTGGGTAACCTCCGATCCTGTTCCCGAAGTTGTAGGAACGGTTACCACCGGCAGACTTTCAAGTTTTCCTGCACTAAAAATATTTTCTTTATTTATCCCCGGATTCTTTATAAATACAGCCATAGCTTTAGCAGCATCCATGGGCGAACCGCCGCCAATACCTATAACAAAATCCACATGGTTTCTTTTCCCTATATCGCTTCCCTTTTCTATTGTTTCTAAAGATGGATTTTCTTCAACTTCATCAAAAAGAACATAATCCACCCCTGTTTGAGAAAGCGCCTTCGTAACATCATCGTATGAGCCATTCTTTTTTGATGAGTTCCTTCCTGTAACAATCAAAGCTTTACTCCCTATTGCACTGAACGCTTCTTTATTCTTTAAGACCACATCTTTACCAAAATATATTTCAGTGGGCATTGAAAACTTAAACTCCATAAAACTTTCTCCCTTCCTGAATTTAATTTATTTTAAAATTTTAAACAACCAATTCTGATGGTTGACCGTAACTCGTTACATATGCTGATTTTTGCGCGCGGGTAAGTGCCACATACAGCAGGGACTTTTCTGCCATCAAAGCTTCTTCCCTTACAACAGGATCAGATATATTTATTGCCGAATGGAGCGGTACAATGCGTTTATTTACAGCAACCACAAATACATGTTTAAACTCAAGCCCTTTTACGCGATGCATGGTTGCCATGCGGACCCCTTCAAAACTTCTGTCATCTATCCTGCTTCGTTTTATTTCATAAGTTTTTATTCCTCTTTTTGACAAACCTATAATATAATCATCAAGGTGTTTATTTGTTCTTGTTACAATGCAAATGCTTTTCAAATCTTCGCCTGAAGATTTTAATTTCTCAATCTCATCAACTATATAATCAATTTCTTCCGTTACTGACTTAAACCTTTTTACAATTGGATTTATACCATGGGTCAGTGACTGACAAGCCCTGCCATGGTCATAATCCGCATCCAAATTATCAAAAGATATACCCTTTAATATTCCAAAGGCATACTTTCTAATCTCTTCCGTAGTACGATAATTTATCCGCAAATAACTGGTTCTCCCACGAACATTTATTCCGCATTTTGATAATACAACTTTATTTTTATATATCCTTTGATGTGCATCACCTACAATAAACATATCATTCCTGTGTTGTTCCCCTGCAATGGCACGTAATAGACGAAAGGCATTTGTGCTGAGATCCTGAGCTTCATCCACAATGACGGCTGAATACGGCAGCATACCAGGGTTTTTTTCAATAAGCAATCTGCATTCATACATAGCTGTTTCCACATCCCTAATATTATCGTCCTTCATTAATTCCTGGTATTCTTCAATTACCTTCCATACCTGAATACGAGCTTTTCTGTCAAGCCGTATCCCCCTTCCAATGCGGGAAGCTTTTAAATAAGCTTCTTTTGTATATGCTTCCTGGGGCGAGATAACTTTCAACCACTCATCTGCGTAAAATCTCGCATTAAAACCGGCATTATCACCGGCAAGAGCTATAGCTCTGTCCCATATCCCTTCCAGCTGATTATCATAAGCAATCGAATAGGAATAGCCCCGTTCTCTCATAAACTGCATAACCCATGCATCAAGATTGATAACCTCTATACGCCGCAGTTCTTCATCGGTACAGATTTTTTTAAGATTTTCTTTTATGTCCTCAGCGAGATTGGTGGTAAATGTTGTAAACAGTATTTTTTCATTACCCTTGGCTTTTGACGCAAGATATTTAGCCCGATGCATTGCAACAACCGTTTTCCCAGTGCCCGCACCTCCCAGTACACAAGCAGGACCGTTAAAATCTTTTTTAACGAGTTTCCTTTGGGTTGGATGCAGGAATACTCTCCACTTTTCCAAGGGTTCTGCCATAATACGGAGGAGTTCCTCTTCACCTTCAATGACAACAAAACTCTTCTGGCTCCTGGCATTATCCAAAGCGGTAGCAAGATTGTCATCCTTAACTTTTGCTTTTTCATCGTCGGATTCAATCCATTGAGAAATTTCCTGCACAGAAAAACCATTTGCAAGCAGTTCCAAAACCTCATATGCATCTTCAGAAAATGATTCTTTCAATGAGTATAGCCCTTCCTCGGATGCTATTGAACGAACCAGGGGTATTTGTTCTTCCGGAACACCCAAGGAAATGAGCTCCTTATCAGAAACCCCTCTAAAAATATTACTTTGCTCTTCCGTCGTTTCCTGTACTTCCGTCGTTAAATCAAAAACCTGAATACTACCGGTGACAGGGTTTATTATACATTTCTTGTTTTCAGCCCAGGCATAGGCATCATCATGGTGGTCCACCCATAAAAGGAGATATGTACCCGTTTTCTCCTGCCTGACAACAATACCACGATAAGTATCATCTATGCGAACTGAGCAGATATTTTTGTCCTTTGCATTTTTTATTTTTTCGTAGTTTATTCCCGGAGAACGAGGGTTACTGCGGAATTTTTTGATGAATTCCGTTACCTTGCTTTGTATTTGTCTCGGTAATGCTGCAAAGGCATCCAAGAATTCAGATGAAATGGCTATGACCGCTTTGCTCATTTTAATTCATTCCTCCTTTGATGCTTGATGGAATATTATTATTTACAGTGAATACCTGCCAACCTGCTTTCTCAAACACTGCCTTATATTCCCATTGTTCCGGCAACAATGCTGCAACTTTTTCTTCTTCCCAGGCCATTTCACATTCAGCAATAACTGCACCCCTTGAATCTGTCAGTTCATATCCAACAGAAGAAGGTGCTTTTACATTCATTGACTGAAGCTTTATTGCAAATTTAATAGCTTCATCATCAAAAAGTTCTTCTTTTATGCTTAACCAATCCTCTGTTTCAAAGACCACGGATATAGCTGCCTCCTGGATTAGGCTTTCTGAGACAGGCAGGCTGCTGTATACAGACTCCTGAATCCCTGCCCTTGTTACCCCTGCAAAGTTTTCAGAAAACTGCATCAGGTTATAAAACTGTCAAAAGCCGTTCCAGTCTGCTTCAAACCTGTCCGTTTTATTCTTATCGGAATCTTCAAGTACGGCACATACTATTGGCAGCGCAGCCTCTTTTTTCTCTTTTAATTCCAACATACTGATTCCAGAATAAATCTTAAGGTAAGCATCCGATGCCCTTGGGCTCCATGTTCCAAAAAGGCAATTGTTAAGGGCAAAATCATACTCCAGTATCCGGAATTCATCCAATATTTCCTTTATTTCTTCATACCAATTATCAAAGGCAATCCTGTTAGCGACTTTACCCGGGTCCAACAAAGACAAGGATATGGCTTTGGCATGAACTTTAAAGATATGCTCCGCCTTCGGTGTGCCCAGGTATCGCATTAACAATTCAAACGGTGTTGTTCTGGCGGGCTGAAGCATACCTGCTCCTTCCTTTTCAACCGTAGGTATATATATTTTTGAGCCGGATGGCATGTTTTGGTGTTCTAAAGTCTGGGTCGCATAATTGTCCTGTATCTTGAAAACACTTTCCACATCCCTCCAGCTTAAAGTCCATACTCGGAAATGATTGCTCCGCCTGATTGCTTCTCTTTTCAAAGTATCATCCGCACATCTGTCCTTATGGTACACAAACCCATCGGTAAAAATGGCCACCGGCCTCTGCCCTTCTGTTTTCCTTCTTGGCCATAGCACAAAGTCAGCGCGGCACTTCACATAAACCCCAAAGCGTTCGTCCAATACCACCTGGGGCTCCACTTCCCAGGCACATTCTCCTACCTTTAGTAAATATCCTTCTTTCATGTTAACCAAAGCCTTTTCAACATGGACGGTTCTATCCTTATTGCTCATTTGCTCCAGTGCCTGTACAAACAAACGCTCAAGCTCGCTTTCAAACAGAGAATTAACGGGTATTTTGCCCAGCTTATCGATCTGCTCTATATTGTCTTTCCCGCTAAGTATCCGGCGCAACAAACGAATGGCAGTCTTCCTTGATATCTCCCCAATGTTCTGGCTTTGGCGATAAGCATACAAACAACGATAACAGCCATCCTTTTGAGGGTCTTCCTTGCAGGTACAGTTTTCAAGAACACCAAGAGCCTTTTCAAAGATTTCTATTAGTGCGCTGTCATTTCTCATCAATTGCTTCAGGTATCCTGTTCCCCCCGGAACAGAATCAAATATAACAAGGTATTGCTTACGGTACCCTGAATCCTGAACCGGAACCTCACTTAAAGCAGCACGTAAGTGGTCAACATTACCAAAGTATTCCCTCATTCCAAGCATGAATGCCGCTATAAAGGATTCCCGTATAGTCTTTGAAGAATCCATGGTTGTCGCCGGGACAAGGATTCTTAAAACCTCCGTTGTCAATTCTCTGTACAGAAACAGGCATTCTTCAAAAGGCTCGTTATCCCCAGGCTTTGGGTGCCTGGCACGGCAGGCATAGGAGTGCTCCGGATTCTCTTTCTTTAGCTGAACACGTCCACAGAACTTACAGATTATAAACCCTTTTCGAACATCATCCACGCCTGAGACAGTAAGCTTCTCTCCCTGAATATCCCTTTCCCCAAAATTGATTTCCCTTAAGGTTGCTTTTTTAACAAATTCATAGCCAAAGGGAAATTCTTCATTATTCATTTGATATGCTTTATATATATCCTTATCTTCGTCCACATCCACAAGCAACTGCTTACAATAGAATACAGTACTTCTGTCATCGCTTTCATCGCTTATTTGGGCCTTGTCATAAGGCATATTGGAATACACCATTTTCACCTTTAGCAGGGTTCTGACCTGTCCGGCATCCGCCCAGGCGGGAGTGCCACATCGGGGGCATGCTGCCGTATTGGTAAGATGTGTATTTTCCTCCGCATGCGAACAATTGGGGCATAATCTCCACTTTGCCCTTTGAGCAGTTGTCATATCAATCTGATTGATTCTTAATTTTTTGCCGTCAGCATAAAAACTATTAGCCGGGGCAAACTCACTAAGAGCTGTGGAGGCACTTCTGCTGTATTCAAAAACCATCTTTTCGTATTTTTGTTTATTAACACTGTTTTCAGTATCTGAAGGTTCCGTCCTGCGAACAAGAACCGCCTTCAATATTATGCCTGCTTCCGGGAAAGCATAATTGGGCAACAGGCCTTCATCGGTCATAAAATTAAAAACATTCTTCCTGTTAAGGTTCCTTACTACATCGCAAAGGGCATACAATTCGCTCTTCAATTCCTTAATCTCTTCTTCATTGGACGAATCCCTTGGCCTGTTCTCCACATCTTTAATCAATTGTTTTAATTTGCTTATATCTCCATATAATGCATCCCTTTGGGATTTCAAGGACTGAAAAGCTTCGACAATCCTTAAATGCATTTCTTTTTCTGCAAACAGTTTAAGCTCCATAATGGTTTCTTCATCCAACCCATAATTTGAATGGGAAAACATTTGTATGAACTTTTCTGAAAGCTCAGGCAATTTATCCTTTACAAAAAGCAAAAAATTAAAGGGAAAAACATCCAGAGGCTGCAGCGCAAGTTTGTTCAGGCATACACTCACATGCTCCGGTATGGCCTTTTCGGTTATACCAGTTTTTACCCAGGAGTCCATACAAAAAGCAACAAACTGCCTTTCCAGAACAGCAGAAGCACATAAAAAAATTTTTGGCGGTTCAATGGTCCCCTGAATCATCTCCAAGGGTTCTGCATAAAAATAGAGGTCATGGGGCCTGGCATTTGCCACAGCTATTGTCAGAGAATTGCCATCTTTACGTCCTGCACGTCCGGTTCTTTGCATAAACTGAGCCTGGGCCGGAGGTATATTGCAAAGGACTACTGTAGAAAGATCACCTATATCAATACCCATCTCCAGGGTTGGAGTACATGATAACAGGTTTACATCCCATGGTTTCTGTTCATCCTCACTTCTTTTAAACCTGCGTTCCAGCTCTTCCCGGTCCTTCCGCTCCAGCAATCCGGTATGCTCCTGAGCAATAATGCGAACCAGGTCACCATTACTGTAAAGCTTGCCATAGTAGTCAAGCTCCTGTTCTTTGCTTTCGCAAAAATGTCCATAACAATTTCTGCGAAGGCAAGGTGCGCCATCCCAAAACTTGCTGTTATCTTCAGAGGTTGATATGCCCATACCACACTCATCACAGACAAACTGCTTTACCCTTGTGTCCACCTTGGCAAAAGACTTATTAATAGCATAAGCAACGTAAGTTGATGGTGAAGGCATGGAAACAACTATACCGGACCTTACAAGCTCATCTAAGAGGATATTGGCAATGCGCTCGGCCAAATCTTGTTCTATAAAAGGCG
This sequence comes from Clostridiaceae bacterium, assembly GCA_012735465.1. Classification (GTDB taxonomy): domain Bacteria; phylum Bacillota; class Clostridia; order SK-Y3; family SK-Y3; genus JAAYHJ01. The sequence continues at coordinate 18,165 of JAAYHJ010000094.1, read as the reverse complement.
ACTCAATACAATAATGAATCCAGTTAACATATTTTGAGTTTCCGGTAAGCGTATCAAAACTCCAGATTCGTTTTATCCCTGGGCTGGGTTTGTAGATAAAATGCGGTATATTACGCCCGCCCTGAACTCCAGGCATCCATTTTGTCCTGTCGTTGGAGAGAAGATAAGTTTTTCCATTATTAGCTGTAAAAGCATTATAAACCGAATCGTTAAAAGCGCCCCTTGAACGCATAATATGTAAAAAACCAACGACCATATGCTCAAATATTTCAGGCTGGCTTTTTGTGAGCGCTCCCAGTTCATTTACCGTTCTAATCCTGACCCTGGCAGCTATATCCCTGATTTTCTCCGGATCAAAACTTAAAACGGAACATCCCGACTTTTCCAAAGTTCTACCGTTTCGGGAGCGTAAACCAAACTCAAGTAGGATTTCATATTTAATACGCTTTTCTATGCTTTCCATAAGGTATTTGGATTCGTTATTATGCTCCAGTTTTCCTTCATATACCATTTTTTCATACGCGCGCATCCAGGACATATTAGGTGCAATAAAAAAGCTAACAAACTCCTCATCAGTCAACCTTTTACGCCAGTATTCTACAAACCGGGTTTGAAATGTATCTAATGAAAGCTCTTTTCCTTCATCAATGGCAAAACGCTGTATTGCTCCGCGCAATCCAAACCTCCATGTGCGCGAATTGAAAAACCCTGCTTTATGAGCTGCATCCTGAACATTATCGGAAAATGCAAGCAACTTTTTATCATCACTAAATCTGGAAGAATACAGCTGGGATATTTCAGCACTGATTGCTGTGGCGCTTCTTAATCCCATCAGCGAAAGGCCATTCCTGCTTTCACAAAAAGGACAAATATATTGTTTATGCTCGGCAGTTTTTATCATATTATTGATCGGGTAAATAACAGGAATACTTTTTTTACCACAGGAAGAACAAACCAGTGTTCCTTCTCCTAAATCAAGCTGTAAACAATCCGTACACAGACGTGCAGGATTCATTCCAGGCGGCACGGTTTTTCCGTCATAGGGATACACCATTATTACTTTACTATCCTGATTGAAATACAAATTATAGAATGCATCCAAATTAATCATGGCCATATTGCGTCTTTCATTAAGTATGCCTGCCCAACCCGTTTCACCACAATCACGGCAATTTACTACAGGCAGATAATGCTTAACCTGGTTTTGGTTCAGGTCTGCTTCAAGGGCAAAGTCAACATTATTTTCACTGACTTTAGCAAGCAACCTGCGCAGTTCCCTCATCCAAAACTGTACCTGAACATTTAAAAAAGGGCGCAAATTACCTTCGGTTTCCATCCTTGCATGGGAGATTAAAGCAAATAATGCATCAAGGGCAATGGAAAACTGGGTTAATTTGGGCATGCCAGGGAATTTGCCTCTTAACTTATCCCATATGTATTCTTTCTGAACATAATTTCCCCCCATAACCTCAAGCAAATGCCGCATAAAGCTGTGCTTCATCAGCTGTTTACCAATATTAAGCCTCGTTTTATCTGACATAATATCCGATGTATCGAAGCTATCATCAAACCAGCTTTCAGCTGCATATGTCAGATAATCTTCCAGTTTACCTTCGTTAATAAGGCACTGCAGTTTTTCACATTGCTCCTGCACAGGAAAAGTAAAATCCTCTGCTTCATGACCGGCAAAAAATTCTGAAACAGTCAGCCGGTCTTCTGTTATAACCGAATCTTCATCAAAAAACTCGTCAAATACGCTGCCGGCATACTCCCTGATGTACTGAGCATTTTCCTTTGTGCCCATTGTTGCAGAAGTGCCTATACAGCATAGATGGCCACGCTGTATGCTCAAACGCGCCTTAAGGCGCCTTAACAGGCAAGCTAAATCCGTACCCTGTGCACCATCAAAAGTATGCAGTTCATCCACTACTATATATTTCAAGGTATCCGGTTTATTTAAAGCCCACAGCATAGCATCTTTAGGGCGCACCAACAAATAATCCAGCATTTTATAATTTGTCAGCAGTATATCCGGAGGATTGGACAACATGGTCTCACGATCAGTAATTATTCGATCCTCAGTCATCATTCGGGAAGCATTTATTTCATGCCCTCCCACATACATTCCCGCTGTTACATTGCCCCGCAGCTTCGGGCTTTTATATATTTCCCCCGCAATTCTCTTTGCCTGGTCGGAAGCAAGGGCATTCATGGGATAGATAATAAGCGCCTTAATTCCGCTTTCATTGCGATGATGATAACAGTACTCAAGTATCGGATAAAGAAAACACTCTGTTTTACCACTGCCCGTACCCGTTGCAATCAAGGTAGAGCGAGCATTTTGTCCTGTTAGCCTTTTAAATGCCTTTTGCTGGTGCAGGTACGGTCTGTACCTGGTATGGACTGCCTCAAAGTTCACCGTACTTTCTTCAGCAACCCTGAACGGTAAACGAACGGATATATAGGGTTCACGAAATACGAAATCCTTTGTATGCAGCATCCTGGATAAGGAAACCTTAAACGCAGGATTTGATATGGGAAAGGTCGTTTTTATATAATCCATCAGTCCTTCCTTTAATTGCTGCGCAAGCACCGTAGGTATCACATCATATCCCCCTTTGTATCGCATATATTATAAACCTGGTTATTTCCTATATTTTTCTTCAAAAAACTTCCATGCTATTTCGTAGTCATCTTCCCGGTCGCATCTGTCAAACGGGGCTATATATTCAATAGTACGTTCCACAGGTCCTCCGGGCATAGTATCATCCATTATGGTGCGGTAAAATTTTTCTCCTGCCCTTGCATTTTTTATGGCCTCGAACTCAGCACGGCTAAAGCCAACACCTGTTAAGCTGCGGTTATTCGTGAACACAATCCTTCCCTTTTGATCATACCATGTATCAGCTTCATATTGCTGCAATACAGGAAACTGAATGCGGTATATGCTCTTTAGCTGTTCCAAGGTCATCCCCAGTGCCATTGCGGTAAGCACATCAATCTCGACCAATGCCTGCCTGCGTTCGTAATCGGTGCGCAGGGGTGTATCCCATGTCCATTCCTGTGTAAGGGATGCAAATTTTTCAGGACGAAGGCGATGATCGGATTTTGACCAACATTCTTTATTGAAGCACGGGGAATATAAATTGTTCCACAGTTTGGCATAATAAGAATGAACACAGTTTAATAGCAAACTTCTGCAAATAAGGCTGTCATCAAATACCGAAGACAATACGGGAAGTTTTCCTGCATTATCCTCATATAAATTCTGCCGTCCCATGGTCTTTATAATAAAATCATAGGGCAGCGATGCAAATTGTGCAGCTATTAACGCTGTTGTTCTGTAATCCTTCAGATTCAAGCCCAGAATACCATTTGTATGCATGGTCTTTGGCGGAATAATGCAAGAAACCAATGTGCGTTCCCCGCTTAGATTCAGCATCTTTCTTGATGCAATCCTATAATTATCATGATATTTTTCTCCCCAGCTGGTTACAGGAATCCGGGATTCATAACTGCTCATTTCACACATGATTGAGTAATTGCACCTCTGATAATTTACCGATTTCCAATTAGTCAAATCAATGCTGTCAAAAGCTCTGTGGGTACTACAATCCCTTTGCGATGATTGAAATAACGAATTAGCAACACCTATATGCGGTCCTGAATAAATTGTATTGATTGACTCTTCCGGAAAATGGACATCCCTCTTTATATACCCTTCATGCTGAGCAGTTGTTTCGTTCCATATATCGGATACAAACAGTTTATGTTTTAAATCATCTATAGTTGTAGGCTGGGCAGCAAACCGCTCCAAAACCTTTAGAAGATGGACAGAATGCAGTGTTGGCATACGGGCACCCTTCCATTTATCCGAGCCATCCATCAATCTGGCAAATAGCATAAGAGCATTTTTATTAATTGTTAATATTCGTTCGGGATGCCCGGAAACATTCCACCTTCCTTGTTTATCCTTTATTCCCCCGACTTCACCGGTAACACTGTTATCATAACATTGATCAATCGTAGTTGAAGTAAAAAGGTTAAAAATTGCAATGAATTCATAGGACAGCTGGTTGGAATATACATTCAGGCTGAATTTCATTGCGTTTCCAACATCCTGGAACAACTTGTGTTCATTCTCAAATCTGTAATGCTGCCTCAGGTGCGAATAAAGTATTTGCCTGAACTGCTCTCCATTTGAATCATCAAAAACACTGTTAGGGTGAATGAAAGCGGATACAGCCTGTTTGTTTCCAAACATCCATGCCTGCGGAAGAAAACATTTATACAAATTATTCTTCATTCCTACGAGATTCGGATAATTTTGAACGGCACTTAAAAATCCCTGTTCTCCCGCAATGGCTACATATTCGTCAACATAAGCTTTTTTAATCTGGGAATTTTCCAAAGCTTTACTTCTTTGCTTTGCAGTCATAGCTGCACTTAGGTCCCTAATAGCAAATAAGGGCTGTTTTTCTGATAATAATGCCTTTTCATTCCACTCCAGCTTAATCCAGGGTGGATTACCAATGATTAAATCAAATCCTCCACGTTCTGCAAATAAATCTGCAAACTCCAACTCCCAATGCATAAATTTATGCTTATCAGCAATCTCCTTTACCAAGGCAAGGCGGGGCTGCTGCCGGCACAGCTTTGGAATATCCACTATACCCATACCTGCATACAGTTCATTTATATCCATCACCAGTTGTTCAAGTTCTGTTGGTAAAAAGGAAAGCTGCCCATATTTTATAGATTCGCTGACACCTTTTAAAGTCTCAATCGTTCCTTCAAGGATCAGGTACATATCGGCTATGAATTCACTTCTTGTAGGAAGAAGCTCAGCCTTATCAATAGGCCAGAACCAAAGGGCGCACCAGTAATCCATGGCAAACTTTAGCCTTGCATAGGGACCGGCATTTTTTTGTTCCTCTGATTTATAAAGGGTTTTTAAAATGAGGTCCTTTTCCCTTATAGTTGTACGGGAATTCTTTGTTTCCTCAACCTGTCCGTAAACTGTAAGGGCATCCAATGTTTTTTCCCGCACTTCCTTCCGTAGGCTTACCTGTTTTTCCCACAATTCATCTATAATGCCTGACAAACCCAACAGGTTTTCGACCTCGTCATCATCATAAGGCTGAGTAAATTCCTTGTTCCATTTTTTTATGAGCTTTATTTTATCAGGTGCAAGGCTTTTGATAACCCTGTCCGTATAGTTAGCCATGCCAGGGTCACCGGTGAGAAAATGATACACTTGTTTCCTCGGCATGCGTTTCTTGCCCAAAGGCACACGTTTGGGATGGTTATCATACCAGCGAATACCCGGTGATGCTGCCTGAAGCTGTTCAACACGATAGCACTGCCTTCTTGCTCCAATAAGCGAGTTTCCGCATACAAGCTGTGTTCCGAACCACGGTACAAACCCACCTTTGTATATTGTGTTCAGCCATAGGGAAACCTCAGCAAGTTCCACGGCTATGGGATTTAAGTCAATACCATAAACATTTCGGTCTGCAATGTACATCTTAACTTTTTGCAGCTCATTTAAACGTTCCTCATGGGATATTGTCTCCCCAAGCTCCTTTTGTTTTTTTTCCAGGTAGGCCTCTGCCAGCTGGTTTATCACTTCGTTCAGGAACGCAGCACTGCCCATGGCAGGCTCACAGATGGTAAGATTCAATATTTCATCGGCAGTTTTCCCTTCCAGTAGCTCCTTCAGCGCATACTTAACCAGGCATTTCGTAAGCACTTCCGGAGTGTAATAGGAAGCGGATTTTTCCCGTTCCCGTCCAGCAAGGCGATAAATAAAGGTACCCTTTTCATATTTGCGAAGCCTTCCATCATGGTAACGGGCTCGTTCCTCCTCCGTATAATTCTCCAGTTCACGTTCAGGAACAAAATAACCAACATCAAGCTCATCAATTTCATCCCGGGCCCGTTTTACTTCGTACAGGGTTTCCCTGGCTATAAATCCCCGATAAGACAATAGGGCTTCGTATGCTGCCCCCAACTGGTTTATGCCAAGAGAAGCATAGGATATGCGGCTGCGACGCTCGTTTCTTCGACCTGTAGGGCGGGTTATGCTCATCAGTTCTAAAATTTTCAGCATTACACAATTCCTAATCCTGGCCTTTGTCAAAAGAGAAGTATATTCAGGATCAAAAATATGTGCTTTTAAGGGCTCTATAATAAATACATGGTGAATGGAATCAGAAGAAGCTAGTTTTTTTAATTCCTCTTCTGTCTTGGGATAACCATTGTATATCAAGTCAAACAGCTGTGTAAGAGTCTCATGTAAATAATAACCCTCGCCAACTTCACTTATATCTTCCCTTATGCTGTCTGCAATATCTCTCAGGCTTTCAAGGGAGTATCCTTTTAAATAGGCTTCAGATTTGACCGGCGCATACCCCAACTCCGGCCTGGCTTCTATAAAAAACACAAACAACATACGATACATATATCTCAGGCATTGGATGGACAATTCATCGGCATCAACAGGGTTTTCCTCAAGATTTATACCCTGCCTATGTTCCATGTCATACAGCACTTCGTTACCAAGTAGCTCAATTGCTTCACGCAGTGCATACTTCAAATCCTGCGAAACACCACTGGCGTGCCTGTGGCTGTTTTCATCAAGGACATCCAGCAAAGGTGTTCCTTCCCCTGGGCAAAGGCTGTCCTTGTGCAGCAGCACACTCATCGCCTGCAGGGTGCTCTCTTCGCGACGGCGGAATATCTCTTCCAGGTCAAATTCAAGATACCTTTTTTCATTCCACTTATTGCGGTCAAGGAGTGCAATTGCATTTTCACCTATAAATATCAGCCAGCGTGGTGCTTCCGGGAGGGCAAAAAAAATCTTTGTTGCCAGTTCCTCATTATTAAGCAAACACTTATTTGGTTTTAGTGTATCCGCCATACCTGCATCAAAGCAATATTCATGCAATAATGCCGCATCTTCACCCTGCTCTTTGTGGGAAAGGATAACCCAAAGTAAGGGTGCCCCGTTTTGCTTTTTTATCTCAGAATAAATATATGCATGGTTTTGGTCATCAACGGAAATAGAAAAAGGCTCAGACTTTTCATAGCCCAATGCTGATAAATAAGCATCTGCCATATCACGAATCAGGGGGAACATCTGTGCTGCACGGCTGCGAAGGCTAATTTCATGCATCACATAGTACTGCCTTGCCGATTCGCGCAATAATGACCAGGGGGTGCGTATTTCTTCTTCTTTTGCCTTTTTACGCCATGCGCTGATGGTTTCTGCAGCATTTTCCTCAAAAATTGAACTTAAATAATGATTGGTATAGTACTCATTAACATTCTTTATCCCAGTTAAATCAATAGCCATACTAATTCACTCCTGTTAAAACCGCTATAATTCTTAAATATGGATTGTCCTTGATTTCAAGGGTATCCTGTACCCACTGGGTAAATTGCTCAAATATCCGCTCCACTTCACGAAGTTTTGTACTTTTTTTCCTCTCATCATCAAATAATGACAACTGATAATCTATATGCCTTTTTTTCAGCTCTACCAGCTTATCTTTTTCTTCATTTATCTGGGGATTAATCCTTTTACGATATTCTTCACTATACCTGTTCAGTACCCTGTATGCCTGAGAGACGACCGAGGGCAGCAATGCCTCTGCAGCCTGCCTGTTAATATCGGACAGCCTGTTGCTGTTAGGTATATCATTCCTGCCAAACCCTGATTTGAGTATAACCTGCTCCATGGTCATCTCTTCAATAAACTGACCATTTACATACCTTAGGCCAAACCACTCATCTACGATAGGGGTTGATTTTCTGTTTGGAATGGTTCCAGCAACAATATATATAAACTCATTTTCAGCCAGTCTCCCGGATAAGCCAATCAGCGGTGCTTCCCCTCTGCCATACAGCAGTCCTGCCTTATCATTTACCCAATCAAAAATGGGATGAAGGGGCCACAAATATTGCGTTTGCGGCCAGGCCGTTTCTTCCAGGTTGCTCTGCATGCTACGCTTCATCTCATTCATGCAAAACTGCTTGTCCGGGCTTAGGCGTAAATAGTCCGTACTGGGCATAGCCTCCTCCGGCAGCAGTGCGCTTAACCTGCGCTTAATTTCAGGCGTTAAAGCAATTTCGATACCCTCAACGGTAGTTAATTCCCGGTAGGGATGTTGCTCGCTTTGCGAAAAATATGCCAATGCGCTCCTAAGATAATCCAAATCCCTGTACAATGTTTCTTCATTTACTATAACTGGTTGTTCTTCTTCGGAAGCTGCTCCCCTCATCAGGAGTTCAAAGGGGTCGAAATCCTTTGCTGATTCATCTATCTGTCTGCTGAAATCTTCAGCACTTATGCCTTGTTCTATAGCCGTCGCAGTTATGAGTTCTTCTTCCTCAACATTAAACGTGCCCATCAACAATTTTGGGTCCCCAATGTTCTTGTTCGCTTGTTCCTCCTTTGCAACAAGTATTTCCAGGATTCGCGCGTCACCCCGGATTTTGTCGTTTTTGCTGCTTATAAGAAAATAACGTATATCAGGTTGTTCTTGTTGGCCGTATCGATCAATACGCCCATTTCTCTGCTGGAAAACCATGAGCGACCATGGAATATCAAAATGTATTAACCTATGGCATAAATAATGCAGATTTATGCCCTCCGAAGCTACATCTGAAGCTACAAGAATTCGAATGGGAGATTCGTCCCTCCCAAAATCTTCTACAATTTTTTGTTGTTCTATATCACTCATGCTGCCGTGCAATTCCCTGACAGTATCCTCATCAACTCCAAGGTCTTTTCTAAGCTGTGATGCAATAAATCGCATTGTTTCGATTCTTTCGGTAAATATGACAATTCGATCATCATTACGATTTATATCCCAACCATAATTCCTGTCATTAAGTAAACTTAATAATTTCTGGTACCGCGAAAAAGACGATGGTGTTATTTTGAGAAGAGCATCCTTAAGTTTTTCAAGCTTTTCTATATCGCCTATATCGCTTGTACCATATTTCCTTTTAAGCTTCTTCAAACGCTCGTCAATGCTTTTAATACATGCTGCCGGGCTGGAAAACATGGCTTTTTCAAGTATGGTTTTGAATAACTGACCCGGTACGCGAGTCCTGTTTTTATCCATTTCAAGCTCCATATCAGCCAGCACCCCATAAGCTGCCTCTTCCTCAGGAGAAGCTTCACATATTTCTATGCTGACTTTCCTTTCTTTAAAGGAACCCTGTATCTGGTCTTTTATATCCTTTTTAAAACGCCGGATACACAGCCCTTTTATATCCTCCTTTGTATAATCATGGGGATTGGCTATGGCAGTCGGGTCAAGCATATTCATCAAGGATGCAAAACTCTCACTTTTGCCGTCATGGGGAGTAGCCGAAAGCATTATCAATGTATCTGAACGTTCTGACAATAACCTGGCAAGCCTTGCCCTTTGCGCCCGGCGTCCACCTCTTTCCGCTACATTATGAGCTTCATCAATGACTATAATATCCCACCATGCATTTTCCAAATGGGTTCTGTACTCCAGGTCCCGTTTAAGAGTATCAATGGATATTATTGTCTTATCATAATAAAAAAAAGGATTATAATTGGAGGGAAGCTTGGAACGTATTTTGGCTATTTTATTCGAATCAAGGCGTACCAGGGGAATGGTAAACCTATTCCATAGTTCTTTTTGAAACTGGGTCATCATGCTTTTTACAGTAACGACAAGAATTCGTTTACCCTTACCCCGGACTATCAATTCAGACATCAAAATACCCGCCTCCAGCGTTTTGCCCAAACCTACCGAGTCAGCAATCAGTATTCTCTGACGGGTACGGCGCAGCGCAAGCTGGGCAGGTACCAGCTGAAAATTCATCAGATCCATTGCTGCTTTGCTTCCTATATGCAGTTTAGCATCTGTTGGTATCTTTTGCCGCCATTTGCTTTCAATAAACAACCTCGATCTTCTAAAAAAGGGTGAGTCATCTATTACAAGTTTTGTTTTAGCAGGATCAATATGTTCAATGTATTCAAGGTCAGTAAGAAATACTGCTTCTTTGTCTTTTACAAGCGGGGATATACCAATGCAATAAATTGTCTTTCCACCCAAGCTATTGCTCTCAACTTTTTTTATCACCCATTCCTCATCTCGAATGATAACTCGCATTCCTGGAGAGTAATCCGCCATTTTTCACACCTCTATATTATTAAAACAATAGTTTTTATTATTTGTTACAACAATGATGGTTTGTAAGGTTATCATATAACAAATATATTATAACAAATTATTCCTTATTATGAGTACAGTATTTATTTGAAGCGATAAAAACAGACATCATTCGACTTTCCTAACAGTAATTCATTTTAACTAATTCATTTAACTGTCCACATATTTTTTCGTTTACATAAAACACTTCCGTCTTTTCTTTCATATAATATTGTAAGAATGGGAATCCAGTTATAAAAAAGGAGGATTAGCATGAAGGAAAGCAGAATAAACCTGACAAAGGAACCAGTTGGTGGAACCATAGAAGCCGGAAATACCATATACCGGGTATTTGTTCAGGATATACCCGGGCGAGCTATTGGCGATTTCACAGCAAGCACCGGACCGGATCATCCGCTGGGGCCCGGAAAGACCTTACTTTATGGTAGTGGTTCACCTGGTACGTCCTTTAACACATTTCGCTCATATACTACAATGACCGATTACACCGTGGATATATTTGCAGTTGCAGAGCCGCCATTTACCAAATTTAGCCTCAGGCAATTTGGTACTGCAATCCCCTTAGGTACCACCGGATTAAGAATAATGTATGTATTACCCGGCCCGCCTGTGACACCGGATGCATTTACTATAATACAGGATGTTAATGTTATCGGAAAAACTTTTGAAGATTCGTATATTGAAGTTAAAGTTGAAATAATAAACAGTAATAACGTGAACACTAAAATTGGCATACGCTATCTCTGGGACCCATTGATAGGAAATGATGACGGGCCTACTTTTCAAACGATTAATCCCATTGGTCCGCTTATAACAAATGAAGCCGAATTCAACCACCCGGAATTTGAGGCTTTTCAAGTGGTGGATAATGATAATAACCCAAATCCGCCAACTTATATTGTTTATGGCACGGTAACAGGTCCGGAAAGCATTGGTATAGGCCCTCCGCCTACCCGTATACAATATGCATATTGGCCTGCAAGCCGAGCGACTACTTTCGACTATACCATTGACCCAAACAGAAACATTTCCAGTCCACCTAATAATGACAGTGCAATACTTTACTATTGGGGTCACAATGAAGAAACAGCAATAAACCTTGAGGCAAATGTAGGTTCGTTCAGCGTTGCGGCTGCATTGTTTGCAACAAAGCCAGGAATCGTTCCCCCATTCATCAATAACAATATTTGCGTAGAAGTGAACAGAATACTTGACATTTGCAGACAGGAAGTAACTCATACCAAGGTACTAAACATTTCATCATTGAAATACGGCACTTTACTGGGTTGCAATATAAAACAAGCACAGTGTTTTGTAATAAAACAAATGAAACTGATAATTCAAGGGATACCGTTCAGGTACGAGTTGATCTAAAGATTGCTTATATAATTAATATTCAAGGAATGATAACACATGTAATTGAGCCATTTGTTTTTACTACGTCAGCACATTTATCAGTACCTGGGAACGCTGCTGTTAGCTGTGAAATACAAAATCCAACTTGCGAAAGCAAGCAGCTTGGCCAGGGCCTGGTGGAAACAACCGTTCATGCCTTTATACAACTGCAATCAAAGGGGACCGACTCTATTGTAATTCCTTTCGTCGCAAGCTGCCCGGTAGGGTTTTGTCCGACAAACACGGTTGCGAACGTAGCACAGTATTCCAACAATAGCAATAAAGAAAATGCAACCGATGACAATGTTTGATAAAGATTATATATTTTCATGGATGCTATTTTTCATAAAATAGCATCCATGAAAATAATAAAAAAGTGAACACAGAGGTATAGAAATTGAAGTGGAGTATTGAACCTTTGGCTTTTTCATTGATTCTGTTGTAATGTTCTTTTTAAAAATTCTCTTGTACGTTCCTGGGTTGGGTTATTGAATATCTGTTCAGGGCTGCCTTCCTCCGCAATAACTCCCTTATCCATAAACACAACACGATCAGATACTTCTCTGGCAAAGCCCATCTCATGAGTTACTATCAGCATGGTAAGCCCGGACTCTGTCAGTTCCCTCATAACTTTGAGAACTTCTCCCACCATCTCAGGGTCCAGAGCAGAAGTAGGTTCGTCAAAAAGCATTACTTCCGGGTTCATGGAAAGAGCCCTTGCAATTGCCACACGCTGCTTTTGCCCTCCGGAAAGTTGCCTAGGCTTAGCATTAATAAACTGCTCCATTCCCACAACCTTTAAATATTTCATTGCAACTTCCTTTGCCTCTTCCTTTGAACGCCTTAGAACCTTTATCTGCCCAACCATACAGTTACCCAAAACATCATGGTTATTGAACAGGTTAAATTGCTGGAACACCATGCCAAGTTTTGTTCTATATGCCCGTACGTCGTGCATGTCGTCCAATATGTTTTTACCCTTATAAATAATCCTGCCACCGCTGGGCTTTTCCAATAAATTAATACATCGAAGAAGGGTTGACTTACCGGAACCGGAGGAGCCGATAATGCACACTACCTCTCCTTTATTAACTGAAAAATTGATATCCTTTAATACTTCATTAGTACCAAAGGTCTTGCTTAAATGTTGTATATCAATTATTTTTTCCATCCTTCCCCTCCTTCTCTCAATAATTACCGATTCTTTTCCGTTCTCTGCGCAGTGCATCTTCCGGTGTCTCTACCTGCATCTGATTGGCATACAAAATATAGTTTTCGGGACCATCTATTTTTCTTTCTATGAAACGCAGTATTCTTGTTACTGTAAAGGTCATCACAAAGTAGATTACGGAAGCTATGAAGAAGGTTTCAAAGTATTTGAAGTTAATACCCGTAATGGATTTTGTTTGAAAGAACAACTCTGTTACGGCAATTACATTTAGTACAGAAGTATCTTTAATGTTAATTACAAATTCATTACCGGTTGCAGGCAATATATTCCGAATTACCTGGGGCAATATTACATTTAGCATAGCTTGAAGATGACTCATACCAATGGCATAAGAGGCTTCAAACTGTCCCTTGTCTATGGATACAATACCCCCACGAACAATCTCTGCCATGTAAGCACCGGTATTTATGGAAACAATGAATATTCCGGCAAATAAAGGAGTCATGTCTATATCAAATGCTTGTTTTGAGCCGTAATAAATTACCATAGCCTGCACGATCATAGGTGTTCCACGGAACACTTCGACATATGCGGACAGAATTGCATTAATAACCTTTAATATATATTTTTTTATCCCCTTTTCCGGTACTGGAATAGTACGTATTACCCCTATCAATAAACCAATGATGGAACCTATGAGCGTACCAATGATGGATATGAACAATGTCGTACCGGCTCCTCGCAGGAACATAGGCCAATATTTCAAAATGGTCTTTACTATAACACTTAATTCCACCTTTTTATTTCCTCCTTGAATTATAACGAAACGTTAGTGATATACCCGCCTCGCCGAAACAAAACGAAAAATTCTACTGTTGCGTTATAAAACCGAGCGCTGTAAATTGCACCCGGTTTTATTAGAATAATTATTCAGATGCTGGCTGGTTCTTTATAGCATTTTCCATGATTTCCTTGCGCTGCTCTTCTGAAATCTTAGCCAATGCTTCATTTATTTTGGCTGTCAATTCGCTTCCTTTTCTGAGACCTACGGCTACTGTTGTATCTTCCGGTGACGTCTTGAAACCTTTACCTGGTGCAAATTCTACCATTTTGAAATTGCTATTGGCAGCTTCTGCACTGACACCCTCAGGACGCTCGGATACATATCCATCTATGATGCCCGATTCAAGAGCAACTCTCATAGCCGGGAAATTATCCATTGCTGCTTGCTTTTGTACTCCTTCTATCTGGTCTATAACCGTGTAGTGGAAGGTATTTAACTGGGCGGTTATCTTGGCTCCTTTGAAATCCTGTATAGAAATAGCCCCGTCATACTTACCTCCCTTTTTAACTACCATAACCAGGTCTGACGTATAGTAGCTGTCTGAAAAGTCGATACTTTCCTTGCGTTCTGCAGTTGGCGACATACCGGCTATAATCGCATCAATCTTACCGGAGTTCAAGGCTGGTATTAATCCATCCCACTCCGTTTTTACAATGACCAACTCTTTACCCAGGCTCTTTGCAATTATCTTGGCAATCTCAACATCATAGCCCCCGGCATATTCCGCAGCATTTTGGATTTTAACTGCGCCATTTGAGTCGTCCATTTGAGTCCAGTTGAAAGGTGGATAGCCTGCTTCAAGTCCAACCTTAAAAGTATTATCCCCCTCCCCTGCTACAGTGCTTGCCTCATCTAATTTTTTTGTACAGCCAGAAAACAGCATAACTAATAATAACAATGAGACCGCAAATAAAATTGATATTTTTCTCTTCATTATCATTTCCTCTTTCCTTTAGTTTAATTTATTTTATAAAAAAACCACCCTTTCATCTGGGTGGCTTGTCTTCTAAGTATCTATTGCAAAAACACCTGAGATGTCTCAAGTGCATTATGCATACTTAAACCCCCAACCTTCCCAAAATGAGATAGCGCACCTCAATAAACTGGGTATTTATTGAGACAGTCCTGCAGCTATTAACTGCAGACCCAGCATATAATACTGAGAAATATTATATGCTTCGGCGATATTTCCTTCTCCTTAGCCTCATTGCTTCTCACACTCCACCAAGGACTATTAAATATCGCGCCTCTACCCCACCTTATTAAAGTGAGGTCTTTATTTAGTTTTACATCATATAGTTTACAATATGATGTTGCTTCTTGTCAATCTTATTATTAAATTTTGATGTAATGCTCCATTTTTCGCCAATACTTTATTTTTTTATTTACCGGCTTTCAACAAAGCACTTCATTACCTTGCCTTAACTTTCTTCTTACCTACTGTCATTCTGTCCAGCCATACTGCCCTTTAAGTTCTACAAATCTGACCATTGTTATTGTTTTTATGTTTACATCGCCGTCAACGGTTTTTGTAATAAGCTTAAGCTCCTGTAAACCCGGCGGCCCGATTGGAATGACCATCCTGCCCCCGTTTGCCAGTTGGCTGACCAAAGCATCCGGCAAAATACGTGCCGCTGCGGTTACCATAATCCTGTCATAGGGAGCATATTCCTGCCACCCCATGCTTCCGTCACCGATTTTATAATAGACATTCGAAAAATTCAATGCTTCCAACCTCTTTTTGGCCTTTTCCATTAATACATCAATTCTTTCCACTGTAAAAACTTTCGCTGACATTTTTGCAAGAATAGCTGTCTGAAATCCTGAACCTGTGCCAATCTCCAGGACCTTGCTATCCTTTTCGGGTGACAGAAGCCGCGTCATTTCCAACACAAGACTGGGCTGGGATATTGTTTGCCCGAATCCTATGGGCAGAGGCTGATCTAAATTTGCATATTTTTTCATGTCATTTTCGACAAAAAATGAACGGTCCAATGAACGAAAATATGTTTCCAGCTCCTGATGATCCATTTCTTTTCACTCCATTGTCACAGGGACGGTTCTTTTGACATATTTATTTTTCTTACCGTCTCCCTATTTATTCCCAATATTTCCGCTATTTTTCGAAGTGATAATTGACTTTTTTCAATTAGTTCTTTCACAAGTACATCTCTCTCACGCCTATATTCTCTTTGTTTCAAATACTCTAATGGGATATTTTCCTTAATAAGGTAATTGTTAATGTATTCGAGTGTTTCTTTCTCGTCCAACATATCCTTGTCCTCTTTCAGGTCCATGAAAACGTCATTACTTTCCTGATTACTGAATTCTTTGAAAAGATTTATTGCTATATCTTTATCTTCTGAAAAGTAGCTCAGAATTTCCTCATATTCAAGCAATTTTTTCTGTTCTTTTATACCTTGTACGTAAAATGGATAACTACTCCACTTGTATTCTTGTATTTTTTTACATATTCCTGCTTTAACAGGATTGTTATGTATATACCTTATCACTGCCAAGAGCTGTCTTTCATTTTCAATGG
The DNA here is from genome assembly GCA_012735465.1 of Clostridiaceae bacterium. Lineage (GTDB taxonomy): Bacteria > Bacillota > Clostridia > SK-Y3 > SK-Y3 > JAAYHJ01. Next base: position 1,993 of record JAAYHJ010000094.1, on the reverse strand, counting down.
TTTCACTTCTATATCGGTCTTGAAATACATGTCCTACTCTATTATATTTCTTATTAAAATAAATTGCATAGGTTGTGCCTATTCTTTTCATGATTTGAGAAATCGAATCATTCTGCTCTTTTATAGCAAGATGGACATGGTTATCCATGATACAATAAGCATAAAGACAAAATCCATTACTCCCTTTGGCACGATAAACAATATCGATAAATCTGGCTTTATCTTTTTCGTCTGGAAATATATTCTTTTTTTCATTGCCTCTCAACATTACATGATATATATGGGTTTTGCTGATCTGTCGTGCAGTTCTGGGCATTAGAATTCCCCCTTTTGATACATAATACTATATGAAATGGAAATTGTCAAGAGAACCGTCCCCTTGACATGTTGAAGGCATAATAGAAATATGCTAAAATCAACGAAGAAAACAATCTATTTCGAAAGGAGACACAAATGAAACAGGAACGGCAGTATCCTAAAGTCATGATATCCCTAAAGGCGAAGCGCAGCGTCCAGAATGGGCATCCATGGATATACGGGGAAGAAATTCTCAAAACAGAAGGCATGCCTCAAAACGGCGAGCTAGTGGATGTATTTGCCGGAAACGCCTTTATGGGTACGGGCTTTTACAACAGTGCCAGCAAGATTACCGTTCGACTTATTTCACGCAACGCCAACGATGTATTTGATGCTCGCTTTTGGCGTCGCCGTGTGGAATATGCCGTTCGTTACCGAAAAACCGTCATGCCCGGTGCAGACTTCACCTGTTGTCGCTTGATTCATGGTGAGGCTGACCAGATGCCGGGGCTAACAGTGGATCGCTACGGTAGCATTTTGTCCGTGCAGATTACCTGCCTCGGTATGGAGCTAGTCAAGGATACGATTTACCGTGCTCTTTGGGATGTGCTTACTGAAATGGGCGAAACTATAACAGGTATTTATGAGCGCAATGACATTGCCCTGCGCACACGGGAAAACCTACCGGAGCGTAAGGGTTGGTACCGGTCCGATGACATACCTGCGCCGGAATCCGCCGTAACAGAGATATGCGAAAACGGGATAAGATACCTGGTAGATGTGGAAAACGGGCAAAAAACCGGCTTTTTCCTGGACCAGAAGTATAACCGCGCCGCTGTATCCCGGATTGCCGGAGGTAAGCGGGTACTGGACTGCTTTACCCATACCGGCTCCTTCGGGCTTAATGCGGCGTTGGGCGGGGCTGAGCATGTTACCTGCGTAGATATATCACAGTCAGCCATTGACATGGCAAAAGAAAATGCCGTACGCAATGGATTGGACGGCAAAATGGATTTTTTGTGCGAAGATGTGTTTGACCTACTGACAAAGCTGGCAGACCGGAAATGTCGGGACTATGACTTTATAATCCTTGATCCGCCGGCCTTTACTAAGTCCCGCAAGACAGTGCAGGCTGCTGCCCGCGGATATAAAGAGATTAACTTAAAGGCCATGAAAATACTGCCCCGGGGCGGATATCTGGCCACTTGCAGTTGCAGCCACTTTATGACGGACGAATTATTCCGCCAAATACTGACAAGCGCTGCAAAGGATGCGTCCGTATCCCTCAGGCAGATTGAAGCCCGCCAGCAGGCCCCGGACCATCCCATACTCTGGAATGTCCCGGAGACGGATTATCTTAAGTTTTACATCTTCCAGGTCGTATAGCCTGGATGTTGTCAAGGGGACGGTTCTTTTGACATTATTTCCCCTTACCGTCCCCTTATTTATCTCTAATATTTCTGCCATTCTTTGCAATTTTTCGAAGAGACAACGGCTTCTTGATGTTTTTATTCCATTAATAAAATATGTCAAGAGAACCGTCCCTGTGACAATTTGTTGGCTACGATCCCAGTTAGGGCAAACAACGCCAGCACGTTGGGGATGACCATCAGTTGGTTAAACATGTCGGTAAGCTCCCACACCAAGTCGCTGGTTGTCAGCGTGCCGAGAAATATGAACACCAGCGCAATTATTG
>JAAYHJ010000093.1 GCA_012735465.1 Clostridiaceae bacterium | reverse complement strand
ATTTTTTAAAATGGTATTGACACATTCATAACACAGTGATATACTCTCTTAGAGTGTGACCCTTGATCCTTTCTGAGTGTATGATTTCGCAGATTTAAACCTTCGGTTCGGAAGGTTCTACTTATTTTATACTCTCCTTAGTATGGATTTCCCTATTGTTGGTTATAACTATAACAGTACTGCAGAATAAGGTGGGAATTTATGGATAGAGATATTGATCTTAAAAAGAAAACTTTAGAAGACTTACGATATATTGCCAAGATGTTGGGCATAAAGGGAATTTCAAGAGCAAGAAAAAATGAGCTTATACAAATAATACTGGAATATACTAAACAAAATGGGACATCGGATGAGAAAAATGCTCAAGACATGTCCTTACCTGAATCATCGATGCAAAAGAGTGAAGCAGAAGAGGATATGAAACAAAACAATGAAAAGAAAACTACTGATAATAACGCAAAGGATGATAACGAAAAGCATGCAGAAAAAGTTGAAGAAGAGGAACAACAGCAGCATAATCTGCAGTATGTTCCCAAGGATGCTGCAAGCGAAGATGAAGAGGTTGAAGCAAGTTCAGAAAAAAAAGACGGCGGGGATGGCGATGTTTTAGACTTGCCATTGCAGCAAAGGGAAGCGGAAAAGGGTACAGAACAAACTAAGGACTCAGAAATGGATTCAGCAGATAAGGATAATAAAGAAACGGTGGAAGAAAAAAAAGAGGAAAAAGCCTTGCCTGAGGAAGAAGGTTCCAAGCTCGATGTAAAGGAAGATGAAGAATCTCAAGAAAAAGCTGGGGGAAATCAAAAAGAGTATAAGAGGCCCAATAATTATCCGCCTGCCTTTGAAAAAATAGAAAGTGATGATCCGGTTGGCGGCGTACTGGAAGTACTTCCCGACGGATATGGTTTTTTAAGAAGCGATAATTATTTGTCAGGTACAAAGGATATTTATGTTTCTCCTTCACAAATCCGAAGGTTTAATTTAAAGACAGGAGATATGATCATTGGTAAAGGGAGAATCCCTAAAGAAGGAGAAAAGTTCCAAGCCTTATTATATGTGCAAAGCGTAAATGGGGAGTCTCCTGAAGTGGCAGCAAAAAGGGTGCCTTTTGAAAACTTAACACCTATATATCCAAATGAAAGGATTACGCTGGAAGTAGGCCCAAGGGAGCTGGCCATGAGGCTTATCGATTTTATAGCACCCATTGGTAAAGGCCAAAGAGGTATGATTGTAGCGCCACCTAAAGCAGGTAAAACCGTTCTGTTGAAGAAAATAGCAAATAGTATTTCTATTAATTACCCCGATATTGAATTGATTGTATTGCTCATAGATGAGCGGCCGGAAGAAGTTACGGACATGCAGCGCTCCATTAAAGGCGAGGTGGTTTATTCCACCTTTGACGAAGTACCGGAGCATCACATAAAAGTAGCAGAGATGGTACTTGAACGGGCGCAGAGGTTGGTGGAACATAAGAAGGATGTGGTTATACTTTTGGATAGTATAACTAGGCTTGCCCGTGCATATAATCTGACCATTCCGCCTACAGGAAGAACCCTGTCCGGTGGTTTGGACCCCGGAGCTTTACACAAACCTAAAAGATTTTTCGGGGCTGCCCGGAATATCGAGAATGGGGGAAGCCTTACCATACTTGCTACTGCATTGATTGAGACAGGTAGCAGGATGGATGATGTAATATTTGAAGAGTTTAAAGGTACGGGTAATATGGAATTGCATCTTGACAGGCGCCTTTCTGAAAAAAGAATTTTCCCTGCTATTGACATCAATAAATCCGGTACCAGGAAAGAAGAACTGCTGTTGTCCCAGAAGGAGTTGGAAACCGTATGGGCTATCAGGAAGGCTATGAGCAACCAGGGTACTGCTGAGGTCACAGAAACTCTGATAAACCGGTTAATGGCAACAAAATCCAATGAAGAATTTTTTAACAATATAATGAATGCTTTTGACAGGTAATTATGGGAAATAAGTTGCAATGGCCAAAATTTTATGATAAAATACTTTTTGTTGTAAAGAAAACGATGTTTAATTATTAATATAAAAGCAGCATGGGATGTATAAGAAAGAGGTGAAATAAATGAAAGAAGGAATCCATCCTAAGTATCAGGAAACGGTTATTAAATGTGCATGCGGTGCCACTTTTCCAACAGCTTCCACGAAGCAAGATCTGCGTGTTGAAATATGTTCAAAATGTCATCCCTTTTTTACCGGAAAACAGAAGTTTGTTGATACCGGTGGACGTGTGGAAAAATTTAGAAAGAAATTTAGCTTGAGTGCAGAAGAGTAAAAAACATTTAAAAACCCAGAAGTATGGATGCATGTTCATGCTTTTGGGTTTTTTGTTCTATCGTTGCGTTATAATAATTGAAGTTTTATGCATGTTCTGCTACAATAAAAAGAAATAAATAATGAAATAAATTAGGAAAGGAAGTAGACAATTTGGATAATAAAAATATACACCGTACAAGTATAGGCGGTCAGGCGGTGCTTGAGGGGGTAATGATGAGGGGGCCTAGCAAGATTGCCACTGCCGTTAGGACTCCGGATGGGACCATTACTGTTGATGAAAAACCTGTGCAAATGCTTAGCAATAGATATAAAGTGCTCAAACTTCCATTGATACGAGGTGTGGTTTCTTTCTTCGAATCCATGGTTGTTGGGGTTAAGTCGCTAATGTTTTCTGCAGAATTCTTTGATATTGAAGGGGAAGAGGATGAAAAACCGTCACGGTTTGAGCTTTTTTTAGAAAAGGTATTTGGGGATAAACTCCAGGATGTAATTATTTATTTTTCTGTTTTTATTTCTGTTTTACTTGCCACAGGTCTTTTCATGCTTTTGCCCACTGTGATTGTAGGTTTTGTAAAAAAGTTGGTTCAAAACCGAATCATTGCAAACACCAGCGAAGGTTTGCTGCGGATAATCATCTTCCTGACGTATATATATTTGGTTTCAAAAATGAAGGATATTAAGAGGGTATTTGAATATCATGGTGCAGAGCATAAGGCTATTCATTGCTACGAGCATAATGAAGAGTTAACTGTTGATAATGTAAGAAAATATACCACCTTGCATCCCCGCTGCGGTACAAGCTTTCTGCTGATAGTGATGGTGGTAAGTATTATAGCCTTTTCTTTTGTTTCATGGAGCAATGTGTGGCTTAGGCTTATGTATAGGCTTATGCTTTTGCCCCTGATAGCCGGTATATCTTATGAAATTATTAAGTTTGCAGGAAGAAACGATAATGTCCTAACGCGTGCAATCAGTAAGCCGGGTATGTTATTGCAGAAGCTTACCACCCGGGAACCGGATGACAGCCAGATTGAAGTAGCTATTGCAGCTTTAAAGAGCGTTATTCCTGAAAACAGAGAGGAAGACAAATGGTAAGGGTGACTATTGAACAACTGCTTAAACAATGTGTGGATTATTTAAAAATAAACGGCGTCAGGGATTTTCCGGTCCTTGACGCTCAATTAATTTTATGTAAAGTATTGGGAGTGGGTAAGCTATATCTTGTCACTCACAAGGATGAAAAGCTGGACATGTCAGCCGCAGAGTCCTGTATGGAGCTGATACGGCTTAGGGCAAAAGGGATGCCGGTACAATATATCATAGGGGAGCAAGAGTTTATGTCCCTTCCCTTTAAGGTTACACCGGATGTGCTCATTCCGCGGCCGGATACTGAAATTTTGGTGGAGCATGTGATTGAAGAATGCCAGGCCTGGGCAGAAGAAGATATACGAATAATGGATATTGGCACCGGTTCAGGATGCATTGCAGTTAGCCTTGCATACTATATTAAAAACAGCCGGGTATGGGCTGTTGATATATCTCCCAGGGCCCTGGATGTGTGCCGGTGGAATGCAAAGCAAAATGGTGTGGACCAAAGGGTATGCCTTGTACAACAGGATATTTTAAAAGGCTTCCCACAAGCGGATGAAGGTATGCTTTTTGATGTAATAGTTTCCAATCCACCATATATTCCTACTAATGCTATCGATGAATTGCAGACCGAAGTGAAGGATTATGAACCGCGCACTGCCCTTGACGGGGGGCAGGATGGCCTCCTGTTTTACCGCAGTCTTGTTTCGGAAATGCATAAATATTTAAAACCAGGAGGACTGGCCGCTTTTGAAGTAGGGCATAACCAAAGCGATGATGTGGCTCAGCTTATGGAAAAAAGCGGATACTACGATAATATAAAAATAATTCGGGACCTGGCGGGCATAAAGCGGGTGGTGTCAGCAAGAAAACTAATCGTTCCACAGCTTGAATAAACCTGCTTTCTGAAGGTTGCGAACAATAAGCACTACTATAGGTCCCATGATCATCCCGGGCAGTCCCATAAGCTGAAGGCCTATGTACATGGACATCAAGGTCACTAAAGGGTATAGCCCGATCTGGACGCCCACTATTTTTGGTTCAAGAAGCTGTCGAACCAGCGTTACAACACCATAAAGGATTATTAAAGAAAATCCCATGGGGTAGTTGCCTGTGATAAAAGAAATCAGTGCCCAGGGAATTAATATGGTCCCGGTTCCGAGTATGGGAAAGAAATCTATTACACTGATAAAGAGGGCAATAAGTATGGCATAATCCACACCGATTATAAGAAGGCCGATGGATACTTCAACGAAGGTGATGCTCATAAGTATAAGCTGGGCTTTCAAATAGCCCAACAGGGCGTACAATAAATCATTCTTTATCCTGACTGCCCAGGTTTTCCAGCTTGCCGGCAGTTGTTTTTCAATAAATTTACCAATCAAGTCCTTGTCACAACTCATAAAATATGCTGAAACAAAGAATACTATGATAAAAACAATGATGGAAGGCAGGGATGTTGCAAAATTATAAGCAAATCTTGTAGTGGCTTCTGTTGCAGGCTTTAAAAGGCTTGAAAGGTTGTTAGATATATTTTCAATAACATTGTCTACAAAAAGGGATATTTCAGGTGGCAGGGTTACATAAAAGTTTGTTCCCTTTTCAAAAACTGTTTTTAGTCGTTCGGAAATGACATGTATAAAATAAGGCAATTTCTCCGTTAAATTCTTTATTTCAAATATAATCCGTGAAATAATAAAGATTAATATGGAGCCCAGTAATGCCAATGTGGATAAAATAGTAATGGCACTGGCAATTTTACGAGGTAATTTTAACTTTTTTTCCATGAACGTGACTATTGGATCCGATATATGAGCAATTATATAAGCCAGTATAAAGGGCATGGTCAGTTTGAACAGCGCAGAAAACACAAAATATCCTACAATGATACCTAAAACCGATGCAATGATGATTGAGATATGTTTAATATACTTTTTTGAAAGTATGTTCATACGTTGCACACATCCTAAATAAAGTTATATATAAAATATTAATATATTATATGATTAAGTACATTTTATTATATACTACCTATTTGGGATGTGCAATAGCCGGGAGGCAGTTTGCCGGGAGCATTTTTGGCAAACTGCCTCTCTATTTATCTCAAAAAGTAATCCATTATAGTGTATCCTTCGGCAATATAATTGCCTGTTTTCTGTGCGCTTAACTCATCATAAGTTAATTCGGGATTAAATACCTTTTTATCGCTTCGATATATGATATAGGGAACCGGGTCGGAAGTATGCGTCCTTATGTCAAGGGGAGTCGGGTGGTCCGGCAGAACCATTATCCTGTAATCCTCACCCATATTGTTTAATTCTTCCATAATTACTTTTATTATTTTCTGGTCGATGTATTCTATGGCCTTTACTTTATTGTCAATTTCGTGCCTGTGACCGCATTCGTCAGGAGCTTCGATATGGATGTATACGAAGTCTTGTCCCCTTTTTAGTTCTTCCAAAGCTGCACGGGCTTTTCCTGAAAAATTTGTATTTATATTTCCGGTGGCACCTTCCACATTCACAGAATGCAGCCCTGCACATATTCCTAGGCCTTTAATGAGGTCAACTGCTGAAATTACAGAACCTTTTAAACCATATTTTTCATAAAAACCAGGTAAGGAGGGTTTTCTTCCTTCTCCCCATATCCATATGGAATTTGCAGGACGCAGTCCTTTTTCCATCCTTGCCTTATTCACAGGATGATTTTTGAGAAACTCACTGCTTTTTTCCATCATTTCCAGGATGATTTCACTTTTATCACCTTTGGGAAGAAAATCAGCAATTTTTTTTTCTTGAATATCATGAGGAGGTGTTAAAGTAAAGGAAGTGGGGCCGTTGTGCCAAACCATTAGATGGCGGTAGCTAATGCCCGGGAAAAATTCTATGGCTTGCGTTTTTAAATATTTGTTGACTTCTTTGATGATTTCCCTTGCTTCCTCGGTTGATATTTCATCCGAGCTATAATCAATCATTATCTTATCTGAATAATGGGGATCATCTGAAAGGGTAACAAGATTACACCTAAAGGTTACGTCCGAATCTGATAAAGTAATGTTCATGCTTACTGCTTCCAGAGGGGAACGTCCGGTATAATACTTACGAGGGTCATATCCCATGACGGAAAGGTTTGCAACATCGCTTCCAGGGGCGATTCCATCCGGAACAGTCTTAACCAATCCTAATTCTCCATGTCTGGCCAGATAGTCCATTGTAGGAATATTTGCATATTGGAGCGGTGTTTTTCCTCCTAATTCTGCAACCGGACGATCTGCCATGCCATCTCCTAGTATTACAATAGATTTCATGATATACTCTCCCTGTTATTTAATATTTTTTATATTTAAGAGAAGGTGTAAAAAAATAAATCCATTTTGTATTATAACAAAAGAAAAGTGATTATAAAAGAGAAATTTGAATGAACTATGTTACCTATGAAATTAAAAATATTTTGGCTTTGTTTGAATTGCGTTGTATTTGGCTAAAATATGGTGCATAATAGAGATAATGCTGTGTAATTAAAATATTTAGAAATAATGTGTCTTGAAGGGGAAAAAAGTTTGTGCTAACATGTTCTACATGTAAAAACAATTGTATCTGAGTGAGGGACAAAATCATGGATAGGGAACCAGTATATTTTTTAGTGGATTCTTCGGTACTCCCTGAAGTTTTCAGCAAAGTAATTGAAGTAAAAAAAATACTTGAGGCAAAGAAGGCAAAAACAGTTAATGATGCGGTTCAGGCGGTAGGAATAAGTCGCAGTGCCTATTATAAATATAAGGATTATGTTTTTCCTTTTTATGAAATCACTCAGGGGAAAATAGTAACACTATTTGTGGTACTGGAGGATATTCCCGGTATTTTGTCCAATTTATTAAGTGTTATTGCAAAGGTAAGGGCTAATATATTGACAATAAATCAAAATATACCAATTAACGGAGTAGCCAATATAACTATTTCCATTAGGACGGGCAATATGATTGGAAATATTCAACAGTTCATTTCTCAGGTGGAAAAGATTGAAGGAGTAAAGAAAGTAGAAATATTGGCTACGGAATAACCATTAAATTATTTAGTTTAACAAATTGCATTGGGGGTTTTTTATATGGTTAAAATAGCGGTACTTGGCTTTGGTACGGTTGGATCGGGAGTTGTTGAAGTATTACGCAAAAATTCACAAAGTATTAGCCGAAAAGCAGGGGATGTAATTGATATAAAGTATATATTGGATATACGGGATTTCCCCGATAGTCCCGAAAGGCATCTTTTAACAAAGGATATTGATGCCATTCTTGATGATGATGAGGTAAGCATTGTTGTCGAGGTGATGGGAGGAATCGAACCTGCCTATTCCTATACGAAGAGAGCACTTTTGTCAGGAAAACATGTTGTTACATCTAACAAGGAATTGGTGGCGACCTATGGGGCAGAGCTACTTGCCATTGCTAAGGAAAAAAACATCAATTACCTTTTTGAAGCAAGCGTAGGAGGCGGTATCCCTATCATAAGACCGCTAAATCAATGCCTTGCGGCAAATGAAATTACTGAAATAGTAGGAATTTTGAATGGTACCACAAATTATATACTTACACAAATGATTAAAGAAGGGAAAAGCTTTGAGGAAGCTCTTCACGATGCACAGGAAAAAGGTTATGCGGAGCGAAACCCGGAGGCTGACGTAGAAGGATATGATGCGTGCAGGAAGATAGCCATTCTTTCTTCTTTAGCTTTTGGATACCAGGTAGATGCGGAAAGAATTCATACGGAAGGAATAACAAAGATAAGCATGGAAGATGTGGAATATGCGGACCATATGGAATGCGTGATTAAATTGCTTGCAGTGAGCAGAAAGATGGGGGATAAGATTTTTGCCCGTGTAAGCCCGGTAATCATTCCTAAGAGCCATTCGTTAGCCGGTGTGGAAGATGTATTTAACGGAATATTGGTCAGAGGAGATGCTATCGGGGATGTCATGTTCTATGGAAGAGGTGCCGGTAAATTCCCTACGGCCAGCGCAGTGGTAGCAGACATTATTGATATAGTAAGAAATATTGACAGAAACAGCAGGGTTATTTGGACTAAGAGTGAGCAGGATTTAATGGTGGATATAGGGGAAACAAAATGCAGTTATTTTGTAAGGATAAAGACGGATGATAAACCTGCTGTAATCAATGTGATTAGCAGGGTTTTTGGAAGCTGTAATTTTGTTTCTATTGCCAATCCTAAAACTGCGGACGAGGTTGCTTTTGTTACACCCCCAAGAAAAGAGAAAGAATTGTCCGTTGCACTAAACAGCATAAATAATATGCCTTTTGTTAATGCGGTGTATAACGTGATTCGGGTAGAAAAAGAATAGACTGGAGGATTAAGGGTATAATGATTTCAGTAAGGGTTCCTGCCACAAGTGCAAATATTGGTCCGGGCTTTGATTGCATGGGGTTGGCATTACAGATGTATAATACTATTGAGGCAGAAGAGATTTCCTCCGGTCTGGAAATTCTTATTTCGGGAAGTACAAAAAGATTTCTGCCGACAAATGAAAAAAACCTTGTATATCAATCAATGCGGGAGGTATTTAATCGTATTGGCTACCAGCCTAGGGGGCTAAGACTTAAGCTTATAAATAATATACCTGTAACCCGGGGCTTGGGGAGCAGTTCGGCATGCATCGTAGGCGGGCTTTTTGCGGCTAATGCAATGGCAGGTTTTCCGTTTACCACGGACGAGCTTATTTTTATGGCAGCTGAGATGGAAGGGCATCCGGATAATTCCACGGCTGCAATTCTAGGGGGATTGGTAATTGCAGCCCCGGGAGATAGAAAAATTCACTATATTCGAGTGGACTTAACGAATAAGATTAAATTTGCCGTATTTATTCCGGATTTCCCTCTTCCTACCAGGGAGGCGCGGAGCGTCTTGCCGGAGCTTATTCCCTATAAGGATGCGGTTTTTAATATAGGAAGGGCCGCCCTGTTGGCTGCGTCTTTTGCTACCGGGAATTTGGAACACATCATTTTTGCAATGGAAGATCGTTTGCACCAGCCTTTCAGGCAGGATCTTATCCCAGGCATGGGTGAAATTTTTAGTACCAGTAAAGAGTATGGTGCAAAGGGAGTTTATTTAAGCGGTGCAGGCCCTACCATAATTGCTATGCTTGATCAAAAGGACGATTCTTTTTACCCTCAAATGAAAAATATTTGCGGGAAAATTTACAGGGATGGCGTATGAATATTCTTTTTGCGGATAATAAAGGTGTTCAGGTGAGTGTGACAGGATAAGTGAAAAAAGTACGCGGTATAAAAGAGGTGTAAAATGGAGAGAAAAAAACCGTTTGTAAAAAGTGAGACAAATAATGAATATGCTTTCAATGAAGATCGGCTGGAAGGCAGAAACCCGGTCTTAGAAGCATTAAAAGCCGGAAGGGAAATTGATAAAATATTGGTGCAAAAGGGAGAGCGGGAAGGTTCTATTTTGAAAATTCTTGCCATGGCAAAAGAAAAGAAAATAGTGGTGCAAGAGGTGGAAAAAGCAAAACTTGATTCCCTTTCCTCTACCCGGGCGCACCAAGGGGTTATTGCTTTTGTTGCGGCCCATGAGTATGTAGAAGTGGAAGATATGCTTTCAAATGCTAAAGACAGGAGAGAAGACCCGTTTATCATAATCTTGGACGAAGTGACCGATCCGCATAATTTAGGTTCAGTGCTCAGGACAGCCAATGCAGTGGGTGTCCATGGAGTTATTATACCCAAGAGACGTTCTGTAGGGCTTACCGCTGCAGTGGCTAAGGCATCTGCAGGTGCGGTTGAATATGTTCCGGTGGCAAGGGTATCAAATTTAGCGCAAACCATTGACAAGTTGAAAAAAGAAGGTTTGTGGATTGCAGGTGCAGATGCCCAGGGGAAGCAGGCATTCTACGAGGCGGATTTGAAAGGCCCTGTAGCAATAGTTATTGGCAGCGAAGGAGAGGGAATAGGGCGCCTGGTGAAAGAAAAATGCGACTTTTTAGTTAATATTCCAATGAAAGGGCAGATTTCATCCCTAAATGCGTCGGTTGCAGCTGCTGTGCTCATGTATGAAGTAGTCAGACAAAGAGAACAATCGTGAAACCGTTCATGCATTTGCTTTTTTAACTTGACAGTACGCATATCTATACACTATAATATGAAATATATAATTATCTTTTAATTGTTGTGGGGGGCGTTATCGTGAATTTGAATACAAAACCTAAGCCTGATTCAATGCATTGTTTTAGCAATATGTTGGATGAGGAAATTGTTGAAGACGCAAGAAAAGGAAATGATAAAGCCCTTGAATACATCATTGACAAATACAAAAATTTTGTCCGTGCAAAGGCAAGAACGTATTTTTTGATTGGAGCCGACCGGGAAGATATTGTTCAAGAAGGTATGATAGGGTTGTATAAGGCGATTCGGGATTTTCGTGAGGACAAGCTCTCTTCTTTCCGCGCATTTGCAGAATTATGCATTACCAGACAAATTATTACGGCCATTAAAACGGCCACGCGTCAGAAGCATATCCCTCTAAATTCTTATATTTCTCTCAATAGGCCTATTTTTGATGAAGAGTCGGATAGAACCCTGTTAGATGTCTTGTGTGAGGAAAAAGTATACGATCCTGAAGAAATGATGATTAGCAGAGAAGAATTTACAGGGATAGAGTCCAAAATGGGTGAAATGCTAAGCGGATTGGAGTGGGAAGTTCTTTCGTCTTACTTACAGGGAAAATCATATCAAGAAATTGCAGAAGAATTGGATAGGCATGTAAAGTCAATCGATAATGCTTTGCAAAGGGTTAAAAGAAAATTGGAAAAATATCTTGAAGAAATTAAGAAAAAGATGTAAAATAAATGAGGCGATGGATATATCCTGAGCCTCGTTAAAATAAATTAATATAAACAAAATATGCGGGTATAGCTCAATGGCAGAGTTCCAGCTTCCCAAGCTGGCTGTGCGGGTTCGATTCCCGTTACCCGCTCCATTATATTTGCCCCAGTAGCTTATTGGAAGAGCACTGTATCTATTTTATTACAGGGGAGTCGGTTCAATTCCGGCCTGGGCCATACGATTTCTATTCAAAGTGAGGGGATTTTCAAATGTATACTGATAAGATTTTAGTGTGCAAGGAATGTGCACAGGAATTTGTTTTTACGGCAGGCGAGCAAGAGTTTTATGCGGAAAAAGGCTTTCGGAATGAACCGGCTCGGTGTAAAAGCTGTAGAACAGAAAGAAAAAATAGTTTAAAACAATCCAAAGAAATGCATACCGCTATATGTGCAAAATGTGGCCAAGAAGCTAAGGTTCCTTTTAAACCAAGAAATGATAGGCCTATTTATTGTAGTAGTTGTTTTGCAAATCACAGATAATCCCCGTGCTTTGAGGATTAGAAGTGTGAATAAGTAAGAATAAACAGCAATGTTTACTGAATAAGTTATCAACCACCTCTTAAATAGCGTTCATAGAATTGTAAACACTTTAGGATGATTTACCTGAAGTGTTTTTTTGTGCCCATTTCTAGTATACTGTCGAAATTTGCTAACAAGTTGTCCACATGGGAAAGCTCATAAAAAGTCAATAAAATTAAGTTATACACAGATTTATCCACATTATCCACAGAAAATCAATTCACAATACAATTATTTTGTGGATTTATCTTGTTGTAGTATGTGGATAATCTTATGATTGGCTTGATCACAATTCATTGTTGGATTAAGAAAAATAAGAAAAAATTTAAAAAAGCAGGATTTTTGGATTATGTTGGAGAATAAAATTATTATTTAAAACTATTATTTAAAACCGTTAAAAAAATTTTGACAATTTGCCTTCTACATTAAGGTGATACATGGGGTGTATAATATGCAAATCAATGTCAAATTAAAGTCAAAAAAGAACATTGTTCTTCCAATTCATTATAACAATCTCCTGCAGGCTTTTATTTATAATAATATCGATGCTTCATTAGCAGAATTCCTACATGGATCCGGTTATGAAGTAAGCGGAAGAAACTTTAAACTTTTTACATTTTCACGTCTATATGGAATGATTAAATTTGACAAGGCCAATGGAGTAGCAGTTTACGGGAATACAGGAGAATTCACATTTTCTTCTCCAATTGATGAAATATGTGAATCAATTGCAAATCAGCTACTTAACAGGGAATTCTTGTCCTTGGGCGATAATATGGTATATGTTGAACAATTGCAAGTTGAGAAACCTAAAGTGAAAGAAGAACAGATTACTGTAACGACATTATCCCCAATTGTAGTGTATAGCACTTTATATAAATATGATAAGCAAAAGTATACTTGTTATTTTATGCCTGGGGAAGTGGATTATGAACGTCTTATTACAGAAAACCTTAAAAAGAAGTATAAGGCGTTTACCGGCATGGATCATTACGGAGAAAATCTGGTAATTAAGCCGTTAGGAAGAATAAGACAAAGCATAGTATATTATAAGGATACGGTTGTGAAAGGGTGCGTGGGTAAGTTTATTATTGCAGGGGATAAGGACTTGCTTCAGATGGGGATCGATGCAGGATTTGGAAGTAAGAACAGCCAGGGCTTTGGATGTGTAAAACTAGTTTAAAACAATGATAGGGGATGGTGGTAATTTGGAGGTCAATGGCACATTAGTATGGTTTTATTGCATTTGTAAACGGG
Source organism: Clostridiaceae bacterium (assembly GCA_012735465.1). Taxonomy (GTDB): domain Bacteria; phylum Bacillota; class Clostridia; order SK-Y3; family SK-Y3; genus JAAYHJ01. Next base: position 4,626 of record JAAYHJ010000093.1, on the reverse strand, counting down.
AAGTATGGCTTATGTCAAGGAATATTACGCCTGATGAAAAAGATGAAAATATTGATATAGGTAGATTTATTCATGAGACAACATATAAACGAAATACAAAAGAAATACATTTTGGAAACGTTAAGTTTGATGTTTTTATGCATGATGAAAATGGGCTTGTGATTGGTGAAACTAAGAAATCTTCTAAATATAGAGAAGCATCCAAATGGCAACTTCTCTTTTACTTGAGCGTTCTAAAGAAGGCCGGAATAACTGCAAAAGGAATGCTTCTCTATCCGGAGGAAAAAAAGCGTGAAGAAGTGGAACTTACACAAGAAAATGAAGAAGCTCTCGAAATGATGATAAAAGAAATTGAAAAAACAATGTCCTATGAAATTCCACCACCAGTGGAGAAAAAAGCCTTTTGCAAAAAATGCGGTTATAGAGAATATTGCTATGCTTAGAGGAGGCGGAAATGAAAAAAGATTTATATATTTTTAGTAGTGGAGAATTAAAGCGGAAAGATAACACATTGCTTTTTGAAACAAGCGAAGGGAAAAAGTACTTACCGGTAGAAGAGACGGCAAGTATATGGATATTTGGAGAGGTCAGCCTTAACAAACAATTTCTTGATTTTGCATCGCAGAAAGAAATATGTATCCACTTTTTCAATTATTATGGATATTATTCGGGCTCATTTTATCCTCGTGAGCATTTAAATTCAGGTTATGTAATATTGAAACAGGTAGAGTATTATTTAGATAAAAATAAAAGATTATATATTGCACGGGCAATTGTAGAGGCGGCTCTTAGAAATATTGTTGTTGTTCTAAAATATTATAATTCGCGAGACGTAGACTTTCAAAAGGAAATATATATAATTGAAAATATGATTAATAAACTGGATGCTTGTAGTAGTGTCGAAGAATTAATGGCCTTTGAAGGGAATGCCAGAGATGAGTACTATAAATCGTTTTCTAAAATTATTAAAAATCCTGATTTTAAGTTTATCAGAAGAAGTAAGAGGCCTCCTTTGGACAACATCAATGCATTAATTAGTTTTGGGAATAGTATTATGTATAGTACTGCATTGAGTGAAATATATCAGACACAGCTTGATCCACGTATTGGGTATTTACATGCAACAAATTCAAGAAGATTTACATTAAACCTTGATATTGCAGAAATATTCAAGCCTATAGTGATAGATAGAACCATTTTTTCAGTATTGAATAAAAACATTATCACTAAGAAAGATTTCTTGAAAGAAATGAACGGAATAGTTTTATCCGAATCAGGTCGTAAAAAATTCATTCAAGAAGTAAACCAAAAGCTTGAAAGTGTTATAAAACATCCTAAACTCAACTGTAATGTAAGTTATAAAAGGTTGATACGTCTTGAATTATATAAGCTTCAAAAACATATCACCGGAGACGAAGAATATAAGGGATTTGTTGCGAGGTGGTAATTTAGTATGTTTGTAATTCTTTTTTATGATTTTGGTGAGAAACGAGTCAGCAAAGCACTAAAAATATGCAGGAAATATTTAGTTCATGTGCAGAATTCAGTGTTTGAAGGGGAAATAACCGAAGGAAATCTGAAAAAATTAAAATATGAAATCATGTCAAAAATGGACAAGTCTGAAGATTCTCTGATTATATATACCTTTAAAAATATGAAATATTCCAATAGAGAAGTGCTTGGAATAGAGAAAAATAAGAATAGTAATATATTGTGATACTAATAATAATGTAATAATTATGTTGTAATATATTGTAATTTTCATCGATGTATGATAAAGTAAAAAATATAGGGGATCGACGAAAGCTGTAAGTAGCATAAAAACGAGGATTAATAAAAAATGTTCGAAGAGGAAAGTATTTGAGATTGTAGTAGAATGCTGGATTATCAACTATTCTGCGGGTATTCAGCCTACCTATGAGGGATTGAAACGACTTCTTTATTGCTTGTAAAGTTAACCCTTCTGGGTATTCAGCCTACCTATGAGGGATTGAAACTAAACCTATACATCAAAAACACAATTCCAACACCTGGTATTCAGCCTACCTATGAGGGATTGAAACTTGTATCACTGATGCAATAGGGTGTCAAGGAGGCATGAGTATTCAGCCTACCTATGAGGGATTGAAACGAAAAAATAAATCAATTATTAATAAATATAAATGGAGTATTCAGCCTACCTATGAGGGATTGAAACTGCTGATGCGTGGGCCGAGGCGTCCGACGCCGACAAGTATTCAGCCTACCTATGAGGGATTGAAACTAAGAAGAAGTGTAGTGAATTGAAGTACTCTTGTGTGTATTCAGCCTACCTATGAGGGATTGAAACATTTTGGCTATATTTATTTTTTGCAGCTGGTTATTTTGTATTCAGCCTACCTATGAGGGATTGAAACATTAAAACTACTTGAGTATTATAATCATATAAGGCCAGTATTCAGCCTACCTATGAGGGATTGAAACAGTCAGGAGTTTGTTATTATAGAGGAAAAGTTGTAAAGTATTCAGCCTACCTATGAGGGATTGAAACATATTCAAGAGACTAGGTGCAATCGCACCCAGTCTCCGTATTCAGCCTACCTATGAGGGATTGAAACCTGGCAAATTACATATATCTTCTGTTGACATTGTAGAAGTATTCAGCCTACCTATGAGGGATTGAAACAGGATCTTATTGTCTTGATAGGCCAATATGCAAATAAGTATTCAGCCTACCTATGAGGGATTGAAACACAGGTAGTGGGGATGTTAGTGTGAGTAATCTTGTGAGGTATTCAGCCTACCTATGAGGGATTGAAACCTTGCTAAAAGCCGAATTGTAGCAGATTGGCAATTAAAGTATTCAGCCTACCTATGAGGGATTGAAACAGCAGCAGTCGACGTCAGAGAGCCATTGAACTATGGAAGGTATTCAGCCTACCTATGAGGGATTGAAACTAATCATCCCCGTGGCGGCAAGGCAAAATATTTGGAAAGTATTCAGCCTACCTATGAGGGATTGAAACATAATATTAGTTGCAGTAAGCCCCTTTGCGGTGACGTATTCAGCCTACCTATGAGGGATTGAAACAACATCCTTATTTCTATTTAAAGAATAAACCAATCCTTGTATTCAGCCTACCTATGAGGGATTGAAACTATCCCTGTTTGTCAGCACTGTTGGGCTATTGTTATACGTATTCAGCCTACCTATGAGGGATTGAAACTGCAATTATACCGGACTGATTAATTACCATTATATGTATTCAGCCTACCTATGAGGGATTGAAACCGGCAATAACAACGGCCATAGACATAGCCACAGTAGGTATTCAGCCTACCTATGAGGGATTGAAACTGGTTAGACTTTCTCCCTCATCTACGGTGATTTCAGGTATTCAGCCTACCTATGAGGGATTGAAACCCCTTAATCCAATTAAAAATGCCGCCCCGCTTTTAGTATTCAGCCTACCTATGAGGGATTGAAACAAGATTTAATGATGGAGGTGAATGAATAGATGTACAGTATTCAGCCTACCTATGAGGGATTGAAACTTGTTTAAATGCTTGGCAAACCGTTTCTCAAAGAGTATTCAGCCTACCTATGAGGGATTGAAACTTTTGTAGGCAATTCCCTACAGGTTCATCAAAAACGTATTCAGCCTACCTATGAGGGATTGAAACCCGGAATCGACAAAGCAGCTCATAAAAGGTATAGCGTATTCAGCCTACCTATGAGGGATTGAAACCGCCCTCGCCTTCTCTATTTCTGCCCCGAAGGTGGTGTATTCAGCCTACCTATGAGGGATTGAAACTCAGATAGATGCTCGAATTGGTTCTGAAGTTGCTACGTATTCAGCCTACCTATGAGGGATTGAAACGGAGACTTGCCTATATTACCAGAATTAGTTGATCAGGTGGTATTCAGCCTACCTATGAGGGATTGAAACTGGAAATAAAAAAAATCAAAAACCCTGGTTGCTCCTGCAGTATTCAGCCTACCTATGAGGGATTGAAACAGATACGTGTCAAGCAACTCAAGTAACATCTTAAAGTATTCAGCCTACCTATGAGGGATTGAAACCCGTACACTAAAAAGGATGGGAGTTGGTACTGATGAAGTATTCAGCCTACCTATGAGGGATTGAAACGGTTCACGATGTTCATGATTCTTCTCCTTTCCTTGTATTCAGCCTACCTATGAGGGATTGAAACATGTCACCCAAGGGTGCTACAATGATTGCCCCTTGACGTATTCAGCCTACCTATGAGGGATTGAAACGTAGCAGAAGCTGGCCCGGAAGTTATCATCCCCTTATGTATTCAGCCTACCTATGAGGGATTGAAACTCTATTGCCTTGCTAGATATAGCCTGCAGTTTAGGCGTATTCAGCCTACCTATGAGGGATTGAAACGCAGCGAATGGTGGCTGGAAAAATGGGACAATGTCAAGTATTCAGCCTACCTATGAGGGATTGAAACCAGCAAAGTCAGACATATCCTCTAAAAAGGCCCGTGCGTATTCAGCCTACCTATGAGGGATTGAAACTATTTTTGCTCTTTCATTAAAAACACTCCTTCTTTTTGTATTCAGCCTACCTATGAGGGATTGAAACTATTTTTGCTCTTTCATTAAAAACACTCCTT
>JAAYHJ010000092.1 GCA_012735465.1 Clostridiaceae bacterium | reverse complement strand
GTTGTGAATGCACTGCGAAAGGCGGTGGATGGTCATAAGATTACGCCCCAGGAGCTGCCCTTTATATTTGTAAGGGTAAGGGATATTTATCAGTTTAAAACATTGCTTGGCAGGTGCAGGGAACTGGATTTGCTGTGCGGATTTGTATTCCCCAAGTTTTCTTCTTTCAATGGTTATGCCTATCTGGAGGCATTGGAACAGGCAAATATGAAATATGGTACAAGCTTTTATGCAATGCCAATCCTGGAATCGGAAAAGATAATTTATAAAGAAACGCGTATGGAAGAAATGCTGGCAATAAAGGAACTGCTGGACAGGCACAGGGACAGGATTTTAAATGTGCGCATAGGTGCAACGGATTTCAGCAGCCTTTTTTCCATACGCAGAGGAATGGATTTTACAATTTATGATATACAGGTCATAAGCAATTGTATTTCGGATATTGTAAATGTGTTTGGCCGGGCGGAGCAGAGCTATGTCATTTCCGGACCGGTTTGGGAATACTTTCCCGCGAGCAGCAGGCTGCTGAAACCCCAATTAAGGGCAACCCCCTTTGAAAGGAGAGGGGATGTGGGAAGGGAAGAAAGAAAAAAAATACTGCATCAATCCATTGACGGCCTGATCAAGGAAGTCATACTGGATAAAGCAAATGGCCTGACCGGGAAAACAATAATTCATCCGTCCCATATTTGTTATGTTAATGCACTGCAATCGGTAACCTTGGAAGAATACGAAGACGCAAGACAGATAGTGGACAACCTGGACCAGGGGGTTTTAAAAAGCAAGGCAGGAAATAAGATGAACGAGGTTAAGCCCCACCTGCGCTGGGCAAAAAAAATACTCATAAAAGCAGAAATATACGGAGTGATAAACAAAGATGAAGACTATACCGCATTGTTTGAATAGTTGTTCCAAAGAATATTCCATATTAGGTGACCTCAAGGTAATACTTACCATTGCGGAAAACCCTTATGATATACCTCCAGATGTATTATTTGGTTTGGCTGCCCGCAGGAATAAAAAAAGGCTTTTCCTTTTTGTAAGCAAGCTTTTAGGAAAGCATATTCCCGTATTCCCTGAGATTCCTCAAATTGGAGGGGCCCTCCTTGCCGATTTGTTTTATCATCATATAGAAGGCAGGCCAAAAGGTAATATCCCATTCCTTATTAAAAGCTTACATAAGAGGGAGCTGGCTAAAGAAGCAGTGAAGCAAAGGGCAGGTATAAAGCAGCCCCTCTCAAAACCTACTTTGTTTATTGGATTTGCAGAAACAGCTACAGGCCTTGGACATGCCATGTACAGTGCCTTTTCTGAGAATGCAGGGTTTATTCATACCACGCGGGACGAGATTGCAGAGATGGAATCGGTTTTCCGCTTTGATGAAGAACATTCCCATGCGGTTTCCCATCTTTGCTATGCCCGAAAAGAGGATTTTTTTGATAATTTCCAAAGGATTGTGCTGGTGGATGATGAAATAACCACGGGCAAAACAGCCTTAAACCTTATTGAAGCCCTTAACCAGGTGGTTCCCAACAGGGAATATGTGGTGGCATCAATTTTAGACTGGAGGACGAGGGAAGACCACAGGGCCTTTAAGGAAGCGGAAGAAAGGCTGGGAGTGGATATTAAGACCCTTTCACTGCTTAAAGGTACGGTATGGTGCAATAATGCTGCCGTTTCCCTTGATGAGCCTGTCCAATACACAACAAACAGCAACAGGGTATGTGTCAGAACCGTTAAACTTCCTTCAGAAGAAAAATATATTTATACTTTGAGGGATACCCTTGGAAATCAGCACAAAGCCTTGTATTTAAAGATGACCGGAAGGTTTGGCATATATTGTACCCAAAACAAGGAATTCCAGGAACAGCTTAAATACTATGGGGAAGTGCTTTCTTCTTACCGGGAGTATGAAAGATGCCTTTGCATGGGAAACGGGGAATTCATATATATTCCTTCAGTCATTTCCCAAAGCATGGGTGAAGGTGTGATGTACCAGTCCACCACCCGAAGCCCTATTTATGCCTGCAATGCACCCCATTATCCTATCAAAAATGCGGTTATGTTTCAAAACCCCGAGGATGTTTCCATAGCAAATTATATATATAATGTGCTGCCGGGCCAGTATGATGAAGTTTTTTGGTTTTTGGAAAGGGATATAAATGAACCGGCAAAAAAAATGATTTCCGATAAACTGGGCAGGCTGGGGGTAAGATCCTTGTGCTTTGTCGTATTTGAATAATATAAAAGCGGAAGGAGGAATATATGTGACATTGGATGAAATAGTAAAACACATCAAACCGCCTCAGCCTATGGGAAGCTATTCCAGGGACGACTGTATTTTTGTGCTTAAAAACATTAACGGCATGCTAAAGGAGCAGAGCAATGAGGAACGGGAGAAAGCTATCCAAAGGGGAGTGCATTATTCGGAAATGCTTCCCATAGAATATGTGCCCAATGAAGAATACATGGATTTGTTTTACAGCACGCTGGCATCCACTGCCTCTAAAATTGCCGGCCATGTGGCAACCGTATGTGAGCAAATAATAAGGCAAAGGGGAGAGGATGTAATACTGGTATCCCTGGCCCGGGCAGGGACCCCTATAGGCGTATTGATTAAAAGGTACATCAAATATAAATTTGGTCTTAATCTTCCCCATTACAGCATTTCCATCATTCGAGGAAAGGGTATTGATGAAAATGCACTCCTGTATATCATAAGCAGGCATCAATCGACCAATTTGCAGTTTATAGACGGCTGGACGGGAAAAGGGGCAATTGCCGGGGCCCTTTTTAAGGCATGCAGTGAATTTGAAAATAAGTATAAAATCAGCCTTTCCCCGGACCTTGCGGTGTTATCCGACCCGGCAAAATGTGCACCCATATATGGAACGCGGGAAGATTTCCTGGTTCCCAGTGCATGCCTCAATTCAACCGTATCGGGGCTCATAAGCCGGACCGTTTTAAGGGATGATATCATAGGTTCATATGATTTTCACGGAGCAAAGTATTACACTGAGTGGGCCAAGGAGGACGTGTCCAACTTTTTTGTGGATTCCATTGCCAGGTATTTCCTCCAGGCTGAACCGGACAGGAGTATTATTGACGGAGAAAAAGAAGTATTAAACAACGGTATCAAGGAAGTAATGCGTATTAAAGAAGAATTTGGAATACCGGATATCAACATGGTAAAACCCGGAGTGGGGGAAACAACAAGGGTGCTGCTTCGCCGTATACCATGGAAAATACTTGTGGACAGCAAAGAAAACCCGTATATTAAGCATATACTGCTTCTGGCGGAAGACAGGAAGGTACCGGTGGAAGAATATAAAAATATGAGCTATTCCTGCTGCGGTCTTATAAAAACGATGGACCAATAAGGTGTCATGGAAATGGGGAGAAAAAATGGTTTTTGCAACCGATCTTGACCGGACTATTATTTATTCCAAAAGGTTCATAGAAAAATATACCCCGGCTGTAATGCCTGTTGAAGTGCATTTGGGGAAAGAAATAGCGTACATGACAAAGAAAGCAGTGGAAAATCTTAAGCGTATCAGTAAGCTTATTGATATTATACCGGTGACCACAAGGAATATAGGAGAATACCACCGTGTTGCCCTTTTTAAGGAAATACATCCCCGATACTGTATAATGAACAACGGGGCAACCATTTATGTGGATGGAAATGAAGATGAAGAATGGACAAAACAGGTGCGTAAAAAGATAGGATCAATGAATGTAGGATACAATGACATTATAACGCAGTTTGTCAAAAAGGCAAAAATGGAACATGTTAAGGTATACAGGCTTTCGGATGATTTTTTATGGGTGATAGTGGTATATGAAGAGTTGTTTGACTTTTCGGTACTGGAGCAGTTTAAAGAATATGCCAAAGAAAGAGGGTGGAACGTGGTTGCCACGGGAAAAAAGGTATACCTCATACCTTGCTTTATAAATAAGTGGAATGCGCTTCAACACATTTGCAATAAATATGAAGTTGATACCGTTATTGCTGCCGGGGATTCTTTGCTGGATTATGAGATGGTCATAAATGCTGCCATGGGCATTGTTCCAAGGCATGGGGAACTGGCAGGTTTCTTGAACGGCCGGGGGATAATTACCCAAAAAAGCGGCATAGAAGCGGGGGAAGAAATACTGGAAATAGTTGCTTCTTCCATAAGTGCATAAATACACCCAGATAAAGGGCTGCTGATATATTTGGCAGCCCTTTATTTCATTTTGAGAGGCTGTACATAAAATGGGTGGTACCCACATAAACATGTAATGTATAGGATTAATATACTCATTTACTCATTGGGATGCCGGTTTGTAAGCTGAAACATGCTGTCATACCGGCTGTGTTTACTGCTAATAACGGGGACGCTTGATAAGGAGGTTTTAATAGAATGATACGGTTTGAACACCTTATTCAGAAAGATAGAGAAGAAAGGCAAAAAAAGCATTTTGAAGGTACTTTTTTGGACTACCTTGAAATTGTTAAGGAAAATCCTTCCGTATGCATGCTGGCGCATCAAAGGATGTACCAGGCTATTGTAGAAAAGGGGGTGGAAGTGGTTAAAACAGAAGAAAATCCTAGGTTAAGGAGGATATACGGCAACGATATAATAAAGAAGTATTCTTTTTTTAAAAATGATTTTTTTGGAATTGATAAAACATTAATGAAAATTGTACGGTACTTTCATGCGGCTGCCATGAAAGGGGAAGAATCCCGTCAGGTGTTGTATCTTGTAGGGCCGGTTGGGGCAGGGAAATCATCCATAATGGAAGCATTAAAAAAAGCGCTGGAAGAAAGCCCTCCCATATATGCCCTTAAGGGCTGTCCCATGCAGGAAGAGCCTTTGCACCTGGTACCAAAGCATTTGAGAAGAAAATTTGAAGAGCTTTTGGATGTGGAAATAGAAGGTGACCTGTGTCCCATATGCCGTTATAGGTTGAAAGAAGACTATAACGGCGAGTTTGAACGTTTTCCGGTGGAAACGGTGGAGTTTAGCATCCGGTCAAGGAGGGGGATTGGGGTGGTTCCCCCGGTAGATCCGAACAACCAGGATACATCTGTGCTTATAGGTAGCGTGGATATTTCCAAGTTGGACTTGTACCCGGAAGACGATCCAAGGGTACTGTCTTTAAACGGAGCCTTTAACGTAGGTAACCGGGGAATTGTAGAGTTTATAGAAGTGTTTAAAAATGAAGTGGAGTATTTGCACACGATGATTACGGCAACCCAGGAAAAAAGTATTCCTTCACCTGGCAAAGGAGCCATGATTTATTTTGACGGAATCATACTTGCCCATTCCAATGAAGCCGAATGGAACAAATTCAAGGCGGACCATACCAATGAAGCTATTTTGGACCGTATAGTAAAGATTGAAGTGCCCTATTGCCTTGAACTTGATGAAGAAGTGAAAATTTATCGCAAGATGCTCAGCAAGAGTAAGTTTAATGCCCATATTGCACCCCATACAATTGAAGTTGCGTCCATGTTTGCTATTTTAACCCGCCTGGCTCCATCACCAAAAGTAGACCCCATGACAAAGTTAAAAATATATAACGGCGAAGAAATAGTTGAAAAAGGGACTACTAAAAAAGTTGACATATTGGAACTGAAAGAAGAGGCTCCAAGGGAAGGAATGACCGGCATTTCCACCCGCTTTATCATGAAGGCATTGGATACAGCACTGGCCGAATCGGAATACCCTTGCATCAATCCTATTAATATACTGGAAACATTGATAAAATCCGTAAAAGAATTATCCATAAGCGATGATGAAAAAAAGAGGTACTTAAACTTCCTGCAGGATTCCATTAAAAAGGAATACCACAAAATTTTGGAGAAGGAAGTAACCAAGGCATTCATACATGGATACAAGGAGCAGGCAGAAGATTTGTTTAATAATTACCTGGACCATGCGGAAGCCTTTGTGAATAAAACAAAGATAAAAGACCCCAGTACGGGCGAAGAACTGGAGCCGGATGAAAAATTTCTCAGGTCCATTGAAGAACAAATTGGTATTACCGAAACAGCCGCCCGGGGCTTTCGCCAGGATGTGACGGCCTATATGTTTTTTATCATGAGGAACGGCGGTACCATAGACTATACCTGTTATGAGC
>JAAYHJ010000091.1 GCA_012735465.1 Clostridiaceae bacterium | reverse complement strand
TTACAATAGTATTCACAAGAGATCCTCCTTTTCAAAGGTTTTTGATGGTGATTCTATTGTATCAAAAAGTGAGGATCTCTTGTTTTTTTATCCTTAAAATGTCCTACAATTATTTTACACTATGTCACTTCACTTTTTCGATTAAAATACTGTTATTTAAGAAGGATTATAATAAAAAATGTCGAATAAATCAATACGTGAACCAAGAAATGATAGTGTTACCTAATCTAATCAAGGGGTTGAAGTTCATGTATTTTAAGAGGCTATTGGCAGCAGTTGTTTTTTTTATGCTGATTTTTTGTAATGCGTCAAAGGTGGGTTTTGCATATGCTCCGCTACCTGAAAAAATAAGCATAGGTATTTATTATGACAAATCAGCAGTGGCCAGTGTGGATATCGGCTCCTCTACCGGCACTGAAATTGGGTATCAGAAAGAAGGAAAATTTGTATCCCTTTTAAGCCGTGAGAGTATAAAAGAGCTTGTCGTGCGAAAAGATGCTTATTTTGTTAAAACCGGGAATCTGGTGCTGGAATATTCACCGGACAACCCGGCAGTTCCTGAGGGGAAAAAATTTGGGCCCTACCATGTTCAAATTGAAGGGGATTATGAAGATTATGACCTTGCAATGCAGCAGGTAAATATGCTTCGAGAGAAGGGGATTAACGCATTTCCGGCCTTTGTTGAAGGAAAATTTAAGATTTGGGCCGAATTATGCACTTCGAAGCAGCAAGCTCAGGAATTAATGGCCCAGATAGCTGAAAAAACCGGCGACAAGCCCTGTACATTGATTATGCCGTCGCCTTATAGAATCCAGGTGCTGCTGCCGGGACAAGAATATCCTATGATGGTGTTTGAAAGCTCAGCCCTTGCTTTAAGCGTTCAACCATTACCCGGCAAAGGAAAGACCCCCTTAGCAAGCATTAATGGTAAGTTATACCGGGGTGCAGTTGTGTTCAGACGGTTTACGGACAGCGATATGACGGTTATAAATACATTGGGCCTGGAAGAATACCTTTATGGTGTTGTTCCTTATGAGATGCCGGCTAATTGGCCGTTGGAGGCCTTGAAGGCACAGGCTGTTGCAGCTAGGACCTATGCGGTACTCCACTATGATAAGTATTCAAAATGGCAGTTTAATCTTTGTCCTACCACGTCAAGCCAGGTTTACGGAGGCTATAGCGGAGAAAATGCCAATTCCACAAAGGCGGTGCAGGAAACTAAGGGAAAGATTCTTACATATGACGGCAAACCGGCGTTGACATATTTCTTCTCCACCAGTGGGGGACACACGGAAGATATACGCAATGTATGGGGAGGTCCGGAAATACCTTATCTGAGGGGGGTGAAGGATCCCTATGAGCCTACGGAAGAAGCACCCAAAGGAATATGGAAGGTGGAGATAACGCCTCAAAAGGTGGAAGAATTGCTTCGCGCAAAAAGTATTGATATTGGAAATGTATTATCTATAAAACCGGAAGAGTATTCGGAAAGCGGCCGGGTAATAAAGCTAAGAATTGTAGGTACCAAGGGAGAACATGTCCTGGAAAGACAGGACACGAGAATGTTTTTTGGTGCAAATGTCATTTACAGCCAGTGCTACACTGTAACAACCAGCGGAGATCAAAAGGTTTATGCTGCAACTAAGGATGATGTTTCAAAGCCCGTCCAGACATCGGGTATAAAGGTTATTAGCAGTAAAGGACTTACGTCCATAAGCCCGTCAATGGAAACGATTCATGTAAAGGGGGCAGATAAACACAAAAGCTACTCAAATAAAGCAAAGGTTTTTGTTTTTGAAGGAAGAGGTTATGGACATGGAGTAGGGTTAAGTCAGTGGGGAGCAAAGGGGATGGCAAGCAAAGGCTTTAAATATGACGAGATATTATTGCATTATTATCCCGGCACAAAGGTTGAATAGTATTGATTTAAAAACTCAAGTGGTGTAATATTTACTATTGTGTGGAAGCAAAATATTTATGACATATTTTAAAAATGGAGATAATAGCAATGAAGTTAAAGGATTTTTATTACGATTTACCACAGGAATATATTGCTCAGGAACCGCTGCCGGATAGGGAAATGTCCCGCCTTATGCTTTTAAATAAAAAGACGGGGGAAGTTTCCCACGATATATTTAAAAATATTTGCAAATACCTGCAGCCCGGTGATTGCCTTGTATTAAATGATACCCGGGTAATTCCTGCCAGACTGTTAGGTGCGAAGGAAGGTACCGGAGGTAAAATAGAATTTGTACTGCTCCATCAAGTGGGAAAGGACGAATGGGAAGTTATTGTAAAACCCGGAAGAAGGGCAAAGGTAGGGGCAAGATTTGTATTTGGACGGGGTGAACTTAGAGCCGAAGTAAAAAAGATTGTAAATGATGGTAACCGGATTGTGAAGTTTGAATATGAAGGCATTTTTGAACAGGTATTGGACCAATTGGGGGAAATGCCCCTGCCCCATTATATTACAAAGCAGCTGAAGGATAAGGAAAGGTACCAGACGGTTTATTCGGTGCACAAGGGTTCAGCGGCTGCGCCTACAGCCGGGCTTCACTTCACAAAAAGGCTGTTGGAAGAAATAAAGGGAAAGGGAGTGGACATAGCTTTTATTACCCTGCATGTCGGGCTGGGAACCTTCAGGCCGGTAAAGGTGGAAAATATCAGTGAGCACAAAATGCATTCGGAATTTTATGTGCTTGGTGATGAGGCCGCCGCTAAAATAAATAATTGCATTAAAAGGGGTGGAAGAGTTGTGGCAGTGGGTACTACCAGTTGCAGGACCCTTGAGACTGTTGCAACGGAAGACGGCTTTGTTGTGCCCAAAAGCGGTTGGACCGATATTTTTATTTATCCGGGCTATAATTTTAAGGTGGTGGATGCTTTGATAACCAATTTTCATCTTCCCGAATCCACCTTGTTAATGCTGGTAAGTGCACTGGCAGGAAGAGAAAACATACTTAATGCTTATAATATTGCAATAAAGGAAAAATATCGTTTTTTTAGTTTTGGGGATGCAATGTTTATTTATTAATGTTTCAGTAAGGATGGTGACAATTGTTTAAATTACTAGCAAAGAGCGGCAGAGCAAGAAGGGGGGAATTTCATACTCCCCATGGAGTTATACAGACCCCTGTTTTTATGAATGTGGCAACCCTTGCAGCAATAAAGGGTGCCGTTTCCACTGTTGATTTAAAAGAGGTAGGTTGCCAGGTAGCATTGTGCAATACATACCATTTACATCTTCGCCCGGGTGATAAGATTATTAAAGAACTGGGGGGGCTCCACCGTTTTATGAACTGGGACAGGCCAATACTCACGGACAGCGGTGGTTTTCAGGTGTTTTCCCTGTCAGCACTCCGAAAAATCAAAGAAGAAGGAGTATATTTTTCTTCCCATATAGACGGAAGAAAGATATTTATGGGGCCGGAAGAAAGTATGCAAATCCAGTCAAACCTTGCCTCCACTATAGCAATGGCCTTTGATGAATGTGTGGAGAATCCTTCAACCTATGAGTATACAAAAGAATCCTGCGAAAGGACCGTACGATGGCTGATCCGCTGTAAAAAGGAAATGGACAGGCTTAATAAACTGCCTGATACGATAAACAAGGAACAAATGCTTTTTGGCATTAATCAGGGTGGGATATATGAGGATTTGAGGATTGAAAACATGAAGCAAATTGCTGAATTAGACCTTCCGGGATATGCTATTGGGGGGCTGGCAGTGGGGGAAAGCCATGAAGAAATGTACAGAATAATTGATGCGGTGGAACCCTATATGCCTGCAGACAAGCCAAGATACCTGATGGGAGTCGGTACCCCTTCCAATATTTTAGAAGCCGTATCCAGGGGAATAGACTTTTTTGACTGTGTGATTGCAAGCAGAAATGCGCGACATGCCAGCGTTTTTACGGAGCATGGCACTATGCATTTGTTAAATGCCAAATATGAAAAGGATGACAGGCCTATTGATCCCGACTGTGGCTGCCCTGCCTGTACCAATTATTCCAGGGCCTATATAAGGCATTTGTTTAAAGCAAAGGAAATGCTGGCAATGCGCTTATGTGTTTTGCACAATTTGTACATGTATAACCATCTTATGGAAAACATACGAAAGGCTATTGAAGAGGACCGCTTTGAAGAATACAAGAAAGAAAAACTTAAGGATTTTAATATGCGTTTATGATGCAGGGGATGAAAAATGTATTACAAAGTATACGAAAAGCTGCTTAGATATATCCAACCTTTTCATCAAAAGGTATTGCGCTTTAATTATGATTTACCTTTGAGCCAGCTTACCCTAGTGTTGGATACCGTGCTGCAGGTTTTACATGAGCATTATCCGTTAGATAGATTGTACAGTGCTGAAGACCGCCTGGAATATGACGGCAGAGCAACCCACACATGCCAGGAATGGACATTACATGATATTAAATCGGTACTATGTGACGAAAAAGAATTATATAGGTTTGGAAATGTTCATGACTGGATTAAAATGGGGATATTTGATGACGGATTGGGATGGTATCTCAGAATCTATATTGAAGATGATGAAAATTTAAGTACCCAGGAGCCACTTTCAGGAAATATAGAACTATATACACACGATTATATATTACATAAAGTGGCTGAGCTGATTCCAAAGCAAGTATCGGGGCATATGCTTGTGGAAGGTGCAAAAAGGTATATTGAAGAAATATACATATAAACCTATTATTGTTTTTTTTGTTTTTTTACCTGAAGGGATTGTTTATCAACGCTATAACAGGTATAATTTGTTTGTATTAAGCATTATGAAATGGAGGTGTATTATTATATGGAAGGTAATGTCTGGGGTATAATACTTCCCTATGTTATTATTTTCGCAGTATTTTACTTTGTTCTTATCTTACCTCAAAGGCAAAGAGAGAAAAAGACGAAAGCAATGCTGGATTCACTGAAAGTTGGGGATGAGATATTGACCATTGGAGGAATATATGGCAAGATTGTCAGTATAAAAGATGATGTGTTAACCATAGAAGTTGGTGCCGACAAGACAAAGCTGAAGATAGCCCGTTGGTCAGTAAGAAATTTGGAAACACCATCAGAAAAAAAGGAATAAATATTAATCCTCCGAATAAATTTATAGTATCGATTAATGATTCGGAGGGGATAGCATGGGGAGAATTGATCTGTCTTCATTGCAAAACATAGCATCGGACAATAAGGTCAGCATTGGTGCGATTGCAAAAGGTGTTATATTGGCATACTTTGTTACTCTGATAGTCTTTTTAGTGTTTGCAATATTAATTACATATACTAATTTTCCCGAAAGTGCAATACCAACCGTGGTTATAGTTACAACCATATTAAGCATCATAATTGGAGGCATAAGGGTTGCCAAGAAGGTGAAAAGCAAAGGATGGTTAAACGGAGCAATAACAGGTTTTGCTTATATGCTTATACTGTACATAATCAGCTCTCTTGCAATTACCGGTTTTGTATTTGATAAGTATGTTGTATATATGATGTTTTTGGGGCTTTTTACCGGTGCTTTTGGAGGAATTATAGGTATTAATCTAAAAGGGAAAGGTATGAGGATGAAAAAATAAGAAGCAAAAGCTTTTCTTTGAAAACATAATATGCTATAATACCCTTTGACAAAAAGTAGAGGAGGAAATTCTATGAAGCACATAAAGACCATCAATTATGCTACATTAAAGGAAAGTGCCAGCCATGGCGGATGCGGAGAGTGTCAGACTTCTTGTCAGTCAGCCTGCAAGACTTCATGTACGGTAGCAAACCAAAAATGTGAGAAATAACGCATTAATGTAAGAATTTGCGTCATATAATTGGTAGCAGTTGTGATTAAATTACATATTATGTGGTAGCCCAGGCAATGCCTGGGCTACTGCAATGAGTAGGATATGATGAGAAAGAGTGAGGGGAAAGAATGATACACAAGTTCTCAATGAATGGGATTAATATAGTCTTGGATGTGTATAGTGGGGCAGTCCATGTGGTGGATGACATTGTCTATTCTATGTTGGACCATTATGATGCAACCAGCATGGAAGCTACCATCCATCGGTTAAAAGACAGGTATCTTATGGAACAATTGAAGGAAGCATATAATGAAATAAAGACATTGCAGGAAGAAGGATTGCTTTTTACCGATGACCCGTATACCGAATATATTGATTTTTGGGACAAACAGTCGGTAGTAAAGGCATTATGTTTGCATGTGGCCCATGACTGCAATCTAAGGTGTAAGTACTGCTTTGCTTCTGCCGGAAGCTTTGAGGGAAAGAGAGGGCTTATGAGCAGTGATATTGGAAAGAAAGCCATTGATTTTGTCATTGCCAATTCAGGCCGGCGTCGAAATATAGAAATTGATTTTTTTGGCGGGGAACCGCTTATGAACTTTGATGTGGTCAGGGATATAGTAGAATATGCAAAAGAACAGGGTATACGGCATGGTAAGGTGTTTCGTTTTACCATAACAACAAACGGTCTGTTGTTGAATGATGAAATAAAGGACTACATAAACGAAAACATGTCCAATGTCGTTCTGAGCCTTGACGGCACCAGGGAAGTAAATGATGCCATGCGGGTAAGGATGGATGGCAGGGGCTGTTACGATGATATTGTTCCCAAATTTATTGATATTGCCGAATCCAGGGGGCAGGATAACTATTATGTAAGGGGAACCTTTACCAGAAAGAACCTGGATTTTGCAAAGGACGTCCTCCATTTGGCTGACCTGGGTTTTAAGCAGACCTCCGTTGAGCCTGTAGTTGCACCGGAGCATGAGGAATATGCGCTTCGTAAGGAAGACCTGCCTGTACTTTTTAAAGAATATGAAAAGTTAGCGGTGGAATACATTACCAGAAGAAAGAAAAATAAAGGGTTTAACTTTTTCCACTTTATGCTTGACTTGACTCAGGGGCCCTGTGTAGCAAAAAGGCTTTCAGGCTGTGGCTCGGGCCATGAATACCTTGCGGTTACCCCGGAAGGTGATATTTACCCATGCCACCAGTTTGTGGGAAATAAAGAGTTTAAGATGGGTAATGTGATGGAAGGAAAGCTGGATTCAAATATTCAAAAACTGTTTCAAAAGTCCAATGTTTATACAAAAGAAAAATGCCGTGACTGTTGGGCAAAGTTCTACTGCAGTGGGGGATGTCCCGCAAATGCATATCAATTTAACAAGGACATAAATGAACCCTATTTTATAGGATGTGAACTGGAGAAAAAGCGTGTGGAATGTGCTCTCATGATTAAAGCAGCGTTGCTTCTTGAATAAATATGCAGTTTAAGAAATGAATAATTTTATCATAAGATACAAAAAATTTAATGATAGCGTAATAAAATGCAAGTATGTGCAGGAGGAAGGCTATGGCAGTTATTACATATAAGGATATTGTAAACAATAAGGAAATAAGAACATACTTACAAAATGGAAATGCGCTTTTAGGCGTGCTTGGATACACGGAGCACTCATTAAGGCATGCTGCAAAGGTTGCCGAAACAGCCGGGAATATTTTGATTCAACTGGGCTATAGCGAAAGGGAAGCAGAGCTTGCCAGGATTGCCGGATACATGCATGATATAGGCAATGTGGTAAATCGGATTGACCATGCCCAGACAGGAGCGGTAATGGCTTTTAATATCTTGACGAGAATGGGTATGGATCCGGAAGAGATTGCTCCTATTATTGCTGCCATAGGAAACCATGATGAAGATACGGGTTCGGCGGTAAATACCATATCTTCCGCATTAATACTTGCGGACAAGTCGGATGTGCGAAGAACGCGGGTAAGGAATAGTGATTTTGCAACCTTTGATATTCATGACAGGGTTAATTATGCTGTAGAAAATTCAACTATAAGTGTCGATCCTGGGCAAAGGACTATACTGCTGACTTTAACCATTGATACGGAAATTTGTTCGCTTATGGACTATTTTGAAATTTTTTTAGCCCGTATGCTCATGTGCAGGAGAGCTGCAGACTTTTTAAATGTAAAATTTGAACTAGTGATCAACGGCGCCAAACTGCTGTAAAACAGTGGGATTAAAGTATTGACTATGTTTTTGGGGAGAGATATAATATCTTTATGTTGCAATGAATACGTTAGTATTCCGCAATGCTTTTCTTTTTATTCTTTTCGAACATGGATCGAAACAAGGGTAAAAAGTTGATATTTTACAATAAGGAGGAAGAATGTTAATGATGGCTAAAAGCATAATTAAATTTACCATTACTGTACTTATAATAGCAGTTTTAGCCTATGTAGCTGTTAACGGCGTACCTTTTAAAATTTTTGGAAGAACCATCGCAGGTGCCTTGGATGAAGAAAATGGGATTCGAAGAGGTTTGGACTTGGTTGGTGGGTCCGTTATTGTTTATGAAGCTGAAGCAAACAGCGTTACAGATGAGGAAATGAGTACGACAATTGATATGATGAGACAACGTTTGGATACTTTGGGTCTTTTTGAAGCAACCGTTGCACGGCAGGGTGAAAAAAGGATAAGCATTGAAATTCCCGCAATTTCCAATCCACAGGAAGCAATGGAAAAGCTTGGTGCAACAGCTGAGCTTAAATTTGTTGATGCGGATGGAAATGTTGTTATAACAGGTAAAGAAATTGTGGATGCACAGCCACAATATGGTCAGTATGATCAAAGCAAGCCGGCAGGAAACTATGTTGCGCTGAAAATCAACGACGAGGCAACTATAAAGTTTTCGGAAGCAACAGAAAAGGCCAGTTCAGCTGAAAATATTTCAAATCAGAAAAATTATATTTCAATAGTATTGGACGATAATGTTATTTCCCAGCCAAGGGTAGAAAGACGAATTGATACCAGTGATGTTATTATAACCGGTGATTTTACAGCTGAAGATGCAGGATGGCTGGCAAGTATTATTCGTGCCGGTAAATTACCGTTTTCCCTTAAAAATGTGGAGCTAAGGAGCGTAGGTCCGACCCTTGGTGAAAAGGCGTTGGAAACAAGCCTTATGGCAGGCGGAATAGGTGTTATTCTGGTACTTATATTCATGCTCCTTTATTATAGGGTACCGGGTTTGGTTGCAGATATAGCTCTTATAGGTTATATTTCAATTGTTGGAATCATTATGTCAGCCTTGAGAGTAAATTTGAGCCTTCCCGGTATCGCAGGTATTATCCTTTCCATTGGTATGGCTGTAGATGCTAACGTAATCATTTTTGAAAGAATTAAGGAAGAATTGAGGACAGGAAAGACGTTGCGTGCTTCTATAGATGCGGGTTTCTCCCGTGCTTTTACAGCAATTATTGATGCCAATATCACTACTTTAATTGCAGCGGTAGTTTTATGGAGATTTGGAACAGGACCAATAAAAGGGTTTGCAGTTACTCTTTCTTTAGGTATTATAGTTAGCATGTTTACTGCAATAATAGTTACGAGGTTCTTATTGAACCAGGTGGTCGGGATGAAAATCAGGAATTCCAAGCTATATGGAGTATAAGGAGGGAAGAACACTATGGATATAATGGCAAAAAAGAAGATATTTTTCGGTATTTCTATAGCTGTTATTTTAGTAGGTATCGTGTCAATGTTAATATTTGGCTTAAATGAGGATATTGATTTTGCAGGCGGAACAGAAATGCATGTACGCATTGGAAAAGCCTTTAATAATGAAGACATTAGGAGTATTACAACTGATGTCATAGGCTTTGAACCGTCTTCAATTCAAAAAACCGGGGACGGCTTTGAAGTAATTATAAAGATGAAAGACATCAGCTCTGCAAAAAGGGACGAATTGTTTAAGGCAATAAAAGAAAAATACGGATTGGAAGACAGTGCTTTGTTGACTGCAGATACGGTAAGTCCGACCGTTGGAAGTGAATTGCGTTACAATGCCTTTTTATCGGCTTTAATTGCTTCCGTATTGATGCTTGTATATATTTCTTTCCGGTTTGAATTAAAATCCGGTGTTGCTGCGGTGATTGCATTGATACATGACGTGCTTGTAATGATGTCAGTTTATGCGATTTTCCGAATTCCAATTAATACTTCATTTATTGCAGCAATACTTACAATACTGGGTTATTCTATCAACGATACGATCATCATTTTTGACCGTATAAGGGAGAATAAAAAGTATATGCGGAAAGAGAAGTTTAGTGAGATAGCCAATAAGAGCATCTGGCAGTCCATGCCCCGTTCGGTTAATACTGCCCTCACTACCTTGCTTACCATTACTATGTTATATATCCTGGGAGTTAGATCAATAAAAGAATTTGCTTTCCCTATTATAATAGGTCTAATATCCGGAACTTATTCTTCTATTTTCCTTGCAAGCCCGATTTGGGTAATTTGGCAGGAGTGGGAAGATAAGAAAAAGTCAAGGGTGAAAACAGCATAATAAAAGGATAGTGATACATTATAAATTGCAATATTAAATGCAACACTTATAATAAAAATCATATATGATTATAGGTGCTCAAGAGGAATATCATCTTTTAGCCCTTCTTGATTACTCTTTGAGCGAATGCAGAGGGTAGTCAAGGG
>JAAYHJ010000090.1 GCA_012735465.1 Clostridiaceae bacterium | reverse complement strand
CCCTTGACTACCCTCTGCATTCGCTCAAAGAGTAATCAAGAAGGGCTAAAAGATGATATTCCTCTTGAGCACCTATAATCATATATGATTTTTATTATAAGTGTTGCATTTAATATTGCAATTTATAGGTTTTATCTTTATTATGTTTATCTTACTTTTAAATGCTAGCGAATAATATCAATATTTCCCATGTATCCTCTTAAAACCTCGGGTATTGTGACAGAACCATCTGCATTTTGATAGTTCTCCAATATGCAGGCTACCGCTCTTCCAACGGCAACACCTGAGCCGTTTATAGTATGTACATATCTGGCCTTATCTTTCGGATTTTTCTTATATTTTATACCCGCTCTTCTAGCCTGGAAATCCTCAAAATTGCTGCACGAGGAAATTTCTACATATCTGTTATAACTTGGCATCCATACTTCTATATCATACTTCATTGCTGCCGTAAAACCTAAATCTCCTGTACATATCTTGACCACCCTGTACGGTAGTTTTAATAACTGCAATACGGATTCTGCATCCCTGGTCAAACTTTCAAGCTCTTCGTACGAAGTCTCGGGTTCTACAAATTTTACAAGTTCTACTTTATTAAACTGATGCTGCCTAATTAATCCCCTGGTATCTCTTCCAGCCGAACCCGCTTCTGCCCTAAAACATGCCGAATAGGCCACATGTTTTATTGGAAGAAGGTTTCCATCCAAAATTTGTTCCCTATACATGTTCGTGACCGGTACTTCAGCCGTTGGAATTAAAAAATAATCTGTATTGTATACCTTAAATGCATCTTCTTCAAATTTTGGCAGTTGACCTGTACCTATCATGCTATTGCGGTGTACCATAAAAGGAGGGAAAACCTCAGTATAACCATTTTTTTGAGTGTGGGTGTCCAAAAAGAAGTTAATAAGTGCTCTTTCCAAACGTGCACCCAAACCTTTATAAAAAGTAAAGCGTGCTCCGGTCACTTTGGCCGCTGTGGCAAAATCCAGTATGCCAAGATCTTCTCCAATATCCCAGTGGGCTTTTGGTGGAAAATCAAATTTTCTTATTTCTCCCCACCTTCTGACCTCCACATTGTCTTCCTCAGTTTCGCCTACCGGGACGCTTTCATGGGGTATATTGGGGATGGTCAGCATTATTTTTTCAAGCTCATCATCTGTTTCCCTTACTTGTGCATCCAGCTCTTTGATAGTATCGGACAACTTTTTCATCTTATCCAGCAATTCTGAAACATCTTTACCTTCCTTTTTCATTACAGGTATTTGTTTGGAAGCAGCGTTTTGTTCACTTTTCAACTGCTCTACCTTGTACAGCAGTTGTCTTCTTTTTTCATCCAGTTTAATAAAAGCATCTAAATCAATATTTTCTTTTCTTTTTTCTAGTGCTGCTCGTACCTTATTAATATCATTTCTCAATAGTTTAATATCCAGCATTTTTAATCCCTCTCACTTCTTTAGTAGTTATTATACTATAACTTGTCAACTATTTAAATATTTAATTTTAATAGCACTTTTTATACTATACCCAACATCACAGTCCACCTATCCTTTTATTTCAAAAGTTCTCTCATTATAATTTCTTCTTGCTAAGTCCAATGCCTGTATTTCTTCGGCTGATAATGTATACTTTGACTTACCGTTAATAATAGGTTTTGCATAGGTGGTTGAACTTTCTCTTGAGTATAGCCCATTTAAAACAAATCCATTATCATATTTATCCAGCAATGCAATTGCAAAGCTAAGATTGCTTCCTACGTTTTCAAAAGCATTATATCGTATTACACCTATTTTTTGAATACATAATCCAATTTTCCCTTCCATTATTTTTAATTGTTTTTCTATGTCCTTATTTTTTTCCATTACTTTAGTAACTTCATCATAATACTGAGTAATTAGTGCCTCTATATTTACCCCTTCTTGATTATTTACCAGCATATTATATTTTTTTTTAAGTCTGCTCGTCATTCCCAAGTTTATTATAATCAGTAACACATTTATGATACCTAAGAGCAATAACGCAATAATTATATAGTTCTGTTGTTCCGTAATAATTGTGTTTAACTCATTCATCTTATCCCCCCATTTCAAATTGTTTCACGTGAAACATACTATAGGCCGTTTAATTTGCCTTGTATTGATATTAGCTCTTAAATGATATTTTTATATTACCTAGCTGAAAATAATCAATCCTGGGCCAAATATGAAGCAGGGATTTTTAACCAATTTAAATTAGATAATATTATTTTATTCATAATTTAATACATCAATTGGTTAATGATCCTTTCCAAATCATCATCGGTATAGTATTCGATTTCTATTTTACTTTTGTTTTTACCGGGATAAATCCTTACTTTCGTACCTATTTTTTCCGATAATCTGTTTTCCAAATCCACATAAACATGGGATAATTCATCTTCTTTTTTTTGACTGACACTCTTCTTTTTACCTGAAAGGAGATTCTTAACAAGTTTCTCTGTCTGGCGGACACTAAGTCCCTCATCAATTATTTTATTTGCTATTTCCTCCTGCAAATCATTTTCTTCAATGCTAAGAAGAGCTCGGGCATGTCCATTTGTTATTTTTTCTTCAATCAGCATCTGCTTAATACTATCCGGTAGGTTTAATAAACGCAGAGCATTTGCAATGGCAGAACGGCTTTTTCCGACCCTTGCACTTATTTCTTCCTGAGTAAGCTGGTAGTCCTGCATTAGATTATAATATGCTTCAGCTTCCTCAATTGGGTTCAGGTCTTCCCTTTGTAAATTTTCTATCAATGCAACTTCAATTAATTCTCTCTTATCATAGTCTTTTACAACAACAGGAATCATCTTCAGTCCTGCAATTTTTGCTGCTCTCCATCGCCTTTCACCGGCAATAATCTGATAAAAACCCGTTTCTAATCTTTTAACAATAATCGGCTGAATAATACCATGGGTACGTATGGATTCAGCCAGGGATTCAATCTTTTCCTCATCAAATCTCTTTCTCGGCTGTGATTGATTCGGCTCTATTTCACTTATCCTAACTTCTCTTATAACACCTTCTTTTTCATTATCCAACTCAGGCAGAAGTGCACCCAAACCTTTTCCCAAAACCTTTTTGGCCAACTACATCACCCCCAACTTGTATTATAAATCACTTCATCGGCCAACTCTCTATAGCATTCTGCACCTCTGGACCTAGGATCGTATGTTATTATTGGTTGTCCAAAACTTGGTGCTTCACTTAGTCTTACATTTCTCGGAATAACTGTTTTATATACCTTTCTGGGAAAATACTTTTTTACTTCTTCTACAACTTGTATTGATAGATTTGTGCGTGCATCAAACATAGTAAGCAGTACCCCTTCAATTTCAATTAACGGATTTATATGTTTTTTTACTTGTTTAATAGTATTTGTTAATTGGCTTAAACCTTCAAGGGCATAGTATTCACATTGTATTGGTATCAATACCGAATCTGCACTTGCAAGAGCATTCAATGTTAAAAGACCAAGTGAAGGTGGGCAATCAATAATTATGTATTCATATTTATCCCTTATTTGATTCAGGGCATTTTTTAGACGGTATTCTCTTGACATAACTGCAACTAATTCTATTTCAGCACCTGCAAGCTGTATATTTGAAGGACAAACTGATAAGTTTTCCGTTTCAGTTTCTATAATAATATTTTCAATGTCTTCTTCATTTATTAACACATCGTATATGGATTTTTTCAAAAGCCTTTTTGTTACTCCCACACCGCTTGTAGTATTTCCCTGGGGATCAATATCTACAACCAATACCTTTTTTCCTTTTGCTGCAAGACAGGCACTTAAATTAATAGAGGTAGTTGTTTTACCCACTCCCCCTTTCTGATTAGCAATTGCTATTATCCTTGACAAGACCATCACCACCACCTTGAAATTAAAAAACTATAATATAAATTATATATCTTTGATTCCATATTTCACATACTATGACCTTATTATATCATATTTTGATGACTGATAAAAAAAATGTTTCACGTGAAACATTATTATATTATAAAAATAAGAATAAACAATCATATATGCAAATATAATATAACAAGTCGCAAAAGATTCTTATTCTTGAGGTGAGCCTATGGATTGGTATAAAAAAATTCGTTTTAAATTCTTTAGTATGGGTATAATATACAGCCTTATTTCATGGGCTTTATTCCTCAATTATTACAGTGAAACAAATTGGTTTCAGCTTTTAATAACACCGGTAAAGTATTCTTTAAATCTAACCTATTCATATTATTCCTATACCCTAAAGACTTTCTCAGGCTATGAAAAAGACATTAGCGCCATAGAAACAGTTGCATTTTCATTATGCATAATTATATTTATATTGCTTGGATTAATACTATCAGAAATTGTTTTCTTATTATTTAAATGTTTATATAAAAGACATAACCAATGACGTAACTATTTCTGCTTTTTATCTCGGTTGGAAAGCTTTAACACAATAACGATTTGTAACAAAAAAAGCCTTCTCTCAGGCTTTTAGTAATATCAGGAGGAAAACAAGAATGTGGAAAACAATATTTGTAACCTTTTGGATAGTATTTATAGCAGAATTAGGAGATAAAACCCAATTATCAACGATGTTTCTGGCATCAAGGTCAAAAACTTCCTTGCCAGTGTTCATCGGGTCAGCTACTGCCTTGGTTTTTTCTTCTCTAATTGGAGTTATGTGCGGAAATATATTGCAAAAATATTTACCCCCACACTTCATTCAAATTGGTGCAGGTATTTCCTTTATAGCAATCGGCTTCTTTCTTCTCACAGGGAAGTTTTAAATACAAAATAAAAAACAGCCTACAAAAAATAACTGTAGGCTTGGCAAGAGACAAAAACAATCTGATCATTTTTTGGTCTTAGGTATATGAATGATATATTCAATATACTCCTCTTTATCAACAAAGGACTCTTTTGCATCTATTCCCGATTGCCTCATCATATCCACAGCTTGTTTAAGCGTATTTATAAATATTCTAATATCCTTAAAAGCTCTAATATGCTTTTTTTCTTTTTTATTGCTTTCAGCATTTAATGTTTTATCAATTATTCTTTGAATCAGCTCTTCGGTTTTCTTTACATTAAGATTGTTTTCACAAATATTTTTTAAAACAGACAACTGCATCTGTTCATCAGGCAGCCTCAACAAGGCTCTGGCGTGCCTTTCCGTTAAATTATTTTCAATGATAATTTTTTGCACTTTAGGAGATAATTTCAATAAGCGCAGTTTATTGGCAATTGTTGACTGAGTTTTACCAACCTTAAGAGCTAATTCTTCCTGGGTAAGGCCATGCTCGTGTATCAGATGGTAGTATCCTTCTGCTTCTTCCAAAAAATTCAGGTCTTCCCTCTGCAAATTTTCTATCAATGCAATTATTGCTGAATCATTATCATCAATATCTACGACAATAGCAGGTATCTCTTTAAAATTTGCCAATTGGGTTGCTCTAAGCCGTCTTTCTCCCGCAATCAATTCATAATTCCCTGAACCAATTCTTCTCACATTTATGGGTTGCAACACTCCATACTGCTTTATCGACGAACTTAACTCCTCTAAAGAAGTCATATCAAAATGTTTTCGAGGCTGGAATGGATTTGGTTTTATTTTATCAACAGGTATTTTAATAATTTGTCCTTTATCCGCAGCATTGTTTTTAAACATTGACATAACCTGCAACATGAATAAGCCCCCTTTCAAACATAACAGCATGTACCATTTATGTAATTATTATACCATATACTTAGTTCCATTTCTAAAAAATCGTTCGTCACATTTTTACATAAAAATGTGTGCTCGATATCACTTGATTGGCTCTTTTGCAGGTTTACCTGCCCTTCTAGGGTATTTTGTCGGACATTGTCTTGCTTTTTTTATAAAAATTAAGCTATGGTACACATCTATGAAAGGGAGCTTTATCCGTGATATATCTTCAACTTCACCGCCCAATATATTAATAGCTTTTTCAGCCTGGCTCAACTCTTGCTGTATATCAGGACCTTTAAAACTTATAAAACATCCTCCTACTTTAACAAATGGGAGACAATACTCGGACAATACTGATAAGCTTGCTACAGCACGGGACACAACAATATCAAACTGCTCTCGAAACTGTTCTTTTTTCCCAAAATCCTCAGCCCTCCCTTGAATTGCAGTAATATATTTTAGATTTAATCTATCAATTACATTTTCCAAAAACACAATCCTTTTATTCAATGAATCAAGCAAAGTAACATTCAAATCAGGCCGTACTATTTTTATTGGTATACCAGGAAAGCCGGCACCAGTACCAATATCGATCACCATGCTATTATCTTTAATATACCTGCCACTTAAACATGTGATTGAGTCAATAAAATGCTTTATTATAATATCCTCATCCTTTTCAATAGCAGTTAAGTTCATCTTTTTATTCCATTCCACCAATAATTCCTTGTATTCCATGAACTGCTTTACCTGATTTTCAGACAATTCAATATTAAATTGTAATGCACCCTTTATCAGCAAATCGGTAACACTCATTTTAATCACAATCCTTAGTCAGATTTTCTCCTCATTTGCTCAAGGTAAACCAGCAACACAGATATATCTGCCGGCGAAACCCCCGATATCCTGCTTGCCTGACCAATTGAACTTGGCTTTATCTGAGACAACTTTTGCCTGGCCTCAATTCTTAATCCATGAATACTATTGTAATCAATATTTTCTGGCAGTTTCTTATTCTCCAGTTTTTTAAACTGTTCCACCTGGGCTAACTGACGTTTTATATAACCTTCATACTTAACCTGTATGGACACCTGTTCTGCAACATCATCAGGAATATCTCCCCTATCCTCATCAATTTCAGCCAGGGACTCATAGGATATTTCAGGCCTCCTCAGCAATTCAATTAACCTAATTCCGGTTTTTATAGGAGCACTATTATGTTTTTCCAGGAAGCTTAAAACTTTTTCAGAGGGAGGTACAATTACTTTTTCCAGCCTTTTTATTTCCTCTTCAATTTTTTGCTTCTTTAACAAAAACTTTTTATATCTTTCTTCAGAAATAAGGCCTATCTTGTAACCTATTGGGGTCAACCTTAAATCCGCATTATCCTGCCTGAGAAGCAACCGATACTCAGAACGGCTCGTCATCATTCTATAGGGTTCATTGGTTCCTTTGGTAATAAGGTCATCAATCAAAGTACCTATATATGCCTGGGAACGGTCAAGAATCAAGGGTTCCTTTCCCTTAATCTTTAGTGCCGCATTTATGCCGGCTATTAAACCCTGGGCTGCTGCCTCCTCGTACCCGGAAGTTCCATTAAACTGTCCGGCTCCATAAAGCCCGGATATTTCTTTAAATTCAAGTGTAGCCTTTAGCTGTGTTGGATCAATACAATCATATTCAATAGCATACGCACTGCGCATTATTTTAACATTTTCCAGCCCCGGAATAGTCCTTAACATCTGTAATTGTACATCTTCAGGTAAACTGCTGGACATTCCCTGCACATACATTTCTTCCGTATTCAGGCCCATTGGTTCAATAAATACCTGGTGTCTTTCCTTATCTGCAAACCGCACTACCTTATCTTCTATAGATGGGCAATAACGAGGACCTATTCCTTCAATCATCCCACTATACAATGGAGAACGATGTAAATTATCCCTAATAACTTTATGGGTTTTTTCATTTGTATAGGTAAGCCAGCAAGAAACCTTATTTTCACCCACTTTTTCTGTTTCAAAGGAAAAGGGCACAATTTTATCGTCGCCTTTTTGTTCTTCCATTTTTGAAAAATCAATACTCCTTGAATTTACTCTGGCAGGCGTACCCGTTTTAAAGCGCATTAAGCGGATACCGTTTTCCCTTAAAACATCCGATAATTTATTTGCAGGAAACAATCCGTCAGGGCCACCACTATAGCTGATATCACCTATGATTATCCTTCCCCTTAAATATGTACCTGTAGCAATTATAACTGCTTTTGCATTATATATAGCGCCAGTATGGGTTTTTACACCCTTTACAACCTTGTTTTCAATCAATATATCAATAATTTCAGCTTGCCTAATATCAAGATTTTCCTGCTTCTCCAATGTATGCTTCATTTCAATCTGGTAAGCCCGTCTGTCCGACTGGGCACGCAAAGAGTATACCGCCGGGCCCTTTCCTTTATTTAAAATACGCGATTGTATAAAAGTTTTATCTGCATTTTTACCCATTTCTCCGCCCAACGCATCAATTTCCCTTACAAGATGGCCCTTAGCCGTTCCCCCAATACTGGGATTACACGGCATATTTGCAATGCTGTCAAGATTCATTGCAAATAGAATGGTGGAACAACCCAATCGAGCAGAAGCAAGAGCAGCCTCACACCCAGCATGTCCACCACCAATTACAGCAACATCATATGTGCCAGCAAAATAGTCCATTCAAACACCTCATTTTCCGATACAAAAGTCTCTAAAAATCTCTTCAATTATTTCTTCAGAAACAGTAAGTCCAATTATTTCTCCAAGACTCTCAATTGCATTCTGAATATCAATATAAATCATATCTATAGGAATACCTGCTTTTACCGAATCAATACAGTTTAAAACTGACTGCCGGGCTTTTACCAGCGAATCCTTATGCCTTACATTAGTAACAATAATATCGCTCTTCATACCAATTCTGCCCTGATAAAACATATCTGCTATGGTATCCTCCAACTGGCTCAGCCCGATACCTTCTTTTAAAGATATAAACAGGATGGGATAATCCTTGAATAATTCGTTTATATAAGAACTATCTATCCTGGATTTTAAATCAATTTTATTAATAAGGATTATCACTTTTTTATCTTTAATATACGTAAAAATATTCATATCTTCTTCCGTCAAAGGTTCACTGTTATCGATAATGAAAAGGATAAGATCCGCTCTATCAACCGATTCCATTGACCTTTTAACACCTATACGTTCAACTATGTCATCGGTTTCACGAATACCGGCAGTATCAATAATCTTTAGCGGTACCCCTTTAATGTTTATGTACTCCTCTATGGTATCCCTTGTCGTACCGGGTATTTCAGTCACTATTGCACGGTTTTCCCTTGCCAAAGCATTTAAAAGAGAAGATTTACCCACATTTGGCTTTCCTATTATAACGGTACTAAGCCCTTCACGGATAATCTTCCCCATATCTGCTGTATCTATAAGATTCTCCATATCTTTCAGTACCGAATTTAGCGTATTCAGCAAGCTGTCAACACTAAGCTCATCAATATCATCTTCCGGGAAATCTACAGCCGCCTGAAGATGAGCTGCAAGAGACACAAGTCTTTTCCGGATATTGTTAATATGCTTGGAAAGGGTTCCTTCCAACTGGTCAACAGCGTATTCCAATCCCAGTTTCGTATTTGAGCGAATGATATCAATAATAGCTTCCGCTTGCGCAAGATCTATTCGACCGTTTAGAAAAGCACGTTTTGTGAATTCTCCCGGATTTGCAAGCCGTGCTCCACTATGCAATACCTGTTCAAGAACACTGCGGGTGGATAAAATTCCACCATGGCAGTTTATTTCTACCATATCTTCACGCGTAAATGTATGGGGTTGCCTCATAACAGAAATCAAAACCTCATCAATAATTTTCATAGTGTCCGAATGAACTATATGTCCATAATGAATGGTATGGGATCGAACATCCGCCAGTTTCTTCCCTTTAGGACTCTTAAATATTTTATCCACTATTGGTATGGAATCCTTACCGCTAACTCGTATAATACTAATACCTCCTACTCCGGGAGGGGTTGAAATTGCTGCTATCGTGTCATCCAAATACATACTAACAACTCCTTGGTAATACTTATGCCTATACTCCGAAATCAAAAAAGCTGTGCTGTAGACCCTTTTAATATCAAGCCTTCAGCTACAGCCGTATATAAAATAATAATATAATTACATTTCAACTCTTCTTCGGCTATTTACTGCTATTACAACTTTTCTGTTAGGCTCTTCACCTATGCTATAAGTTGTAACCATCTTATTATTTTGCAAAGTGGAATGAATTATTCTTCTTTCATAAGGATTCATAGGTTCTAAAGTAATACTTCTTCTATATTTTAAAACCCTGTCCGCTAACCTGTTGGCAAGCTTTACCAAAGTTTCTTCCCTTTTCATCCTGTAATTTTCCGTATCAATATAAACTCTCACGTATTCATTCTCGCCCCTGTTCACCACCAGGCTTGTTAAATACTGCAATGCATCAAGGGTTTCTCCTCTTCTTCCGATTAAAATACCCATATTTTCTCCAAACAAAACTATATGAAGAAGATTATCCTTTTCTTCAATTTTTATTGTAACATCCAGGTTCATTTTTTCAAATATATTGCTCAAAAATTCGCGTGCCCTATCCTCTGAAGTTTCCTTTTGCGTTACTCTCACCCTGGCAACTTTCGAACCAATAATCCCAAACAATCCCCTATTCCCTTCATCAATAACATAAACATCAACCTGCTCTCTTTTTAAACCCAATTCCAGTAAAGCAGCATTTATTGCATCATTCACCGTTTTTCCTGTTTTCTCAACTGATTTTCTCATTGATTAAATTTCACCCTCCTTTAACAACTGGAGCAAAAAATTTATTTAATAAAAATTGTTGAATTATCTGTAATAAATTGCTGACCACCCAATACAGACCCACACCTGAAGGCAAAGAAAAACAAATAAATCCTGTCATAACAGGGAAAACAGTCGTCATACTACTTTGCATTTGTACAGCCTGTTCATTCTGAGCAGCACTTGTCGATTTAGTTGCAATTTTACCCGATAAATATGTAGTTAATGCCGCTAATATAGGTATTATCCATAAAAAATTCGGAGTACCCAACTGGGGTGTTTGAGCCAGATTTAAACCCAAAAATTCAAGATTTATATTTTTCATATGTTCAGCTATTGCAATCTCATTATTTACGTTTATATTTCCACCGATCGAAGCAGCTATTTTTTGAATTTCGTCCTGGGACAAATTCAGTATATATGTAAGAGGCCTATAAATTACCCTATACAAGCCAAAAACAATGGGAAGCTGTATTAGCAACGGCAGGCAACCTGCAGCAGGATTTACCTTATGCTCCTGGTATACCTTCATCATTTCCGTATTCAGTTTTTCTTTATCATTCTTATATTTTTTTTGTAGATCGGAAATGATAGGCTGTATTTTTTGCATTTCAATCATCGACTTTTGCTGCTTAATTGCCAAAGGCAATAAAACAATTTTCATAAATATCGTAAATAAAATAATGGATAAACCATAACTTGCAGTAAATGAATAAATAAAACTAAGTAAAGAACCAAGTGGCCTAGCAATCAGTATTTCAAATATATCACCCATCTATTTTTTCTTTCCTCCTTCTTACTTCACCGGATCATAACCTCCAGGATTAAAAGGGTGACACCTTAAAATCCTTTTTATTGTCAAATATCCACCTTTAAACGAACCATATTTCCTAATTGCATCCAAAGCATACTGCGAACATGTAGGATAAAACCGACAGCTAGGTCTTTTTAAAGGTGAAATGAAACGTCGATAGAATTCAATGCATTTTATCATTATTATTTTCATACATGCACCTTTCCAAATAACAATAACAATTTTGCCTTCTATAATTTTATTAAACCAGCTTTTTTTAACAATTGATGCATTGCACTGCTTATATCATGGTAATTGGCATCTTTTGCACGCATTCTGGATACAAATATAATATCATATCCCACATCAATATACATTTCCTTAAGTCTATAGCTTTCACGTATCAATCTTCTCACACGATTTCTTACTACAGCCTTTCCTATTTTTTTATTCACGGTAATCCCCAAACGATTTATTGAAAGGTTATTTGGCTGTATGTACAGAACCAATAAATTATTTACAAAGGAAGTTCCATGGCTATAGATTTTTTTAAACTGTCTGTTCTCCTTTAAGGTTACTGTCTTATTCATCAAATCTATCCCTTTAAGTTTACATCAGTTAAGCACAAAAAGACCACTTACAGTGGCCTTTACGCTGACAATCTTTTCCTACCCTTTTGTCTTCTTCGAGCCAATACTTTTCTTCCGCTCCTTGTACTCATTCTTTTTCTAAATCCATGCACTTTTTTTCTTTGCCTTTTCTTTGGTTGATATGTCCTTAACACAAGTTTACCCCCCTCTCAAACAACACATACATGGGTTTGTTATTACCAATATCCATCATAAACATTTATTTTACATGCACGTTTTAAGACATCGTTTCAATTATATATTAACTAAACATCAAATGTCAATAAAGGAGGAGTAAAAGATAGTGTCAATTTGTTGTAGGATAATTAAACTTAAAGGTATCCCCATCTTTTTGATACAACGGGCTATATCACATACCCGCTGCGTTGTATGCCCTTTAAAATTGTTGATATTGGAGTTTTTTT
>JAAYHJ010000089.1 GCA_012735465.1 Clostridiaceae bacterium | reverse complement strand
TATTACAATAGTATTCACAAGAGATCCTCCTTTTCAAAGGTTTTTGATGGTGATTCTATTGTATCAAAAAGTGAGGATCTCTTGTTTTTTTATCCTTAAAATGTCCTACAATTATTTTACACTATGACTACATAATCATCGCACCCAAGCCGATAACCCTGTAACCGGTCATCCTCATTATGTCTTGCAGTAATAAAAATAATAGGTACATCACTGGTTTTTCTAAGCTCTCGGCAAATTGTAAATCCGTCAATTTCCGGCAGCATTACATCCAAAAGCACCAAATCATATTCCTCCTCAAGGCATTTTTGCCGACCTTCTTCTCCGGTTTCAGCCGAACTTATAGCAAAAGCCCCATTGCTTTTTTCTTCAAAATAGTCCGTAATAATTTCTCTCAACTCTGCATCATCTTCTACCAAAAGTAGTTTAAAAGCCATCTTTTCCACCTCCAAGCAATAGATTAGCATATAAATATATCCTTTTTGTATTCATTTTAATTCTTCATAAACAAATATAAAAAAAGGTACCACAAAAAAATAGGGTACTGCCTCTTAATTCATTAAGGGGCAGTACCCTTATACTTAACAAACAAAAATATGCTCATCAAAAACATTCCACTAAAACACAAGGGGTCCGGTATTATTACCAGGCCCCTTGATTATATCTATAACCCTGCTTTATTATTTCTGTCCTAAATCAACAGTACCTCTCATTTGATTTACTCTTGCCTGTGCTGCTGCCAGTCTTGCAATCGGAACTCTGTATGGTGAACATGAAACATAGTCCAGTCCTACATTGTGGCAGAATTCAACCGATGAAGGATCTCCGCCATGTTCTCCGCAGATACCCAACTTGATGTCCGGTCTGGTCTTTCTGCCCAGCTCTGCAGCCATCTTAACCAGTTTGCCTACACCGTTTTGATCCAAACGTGCAAACGGGTCAAATTCAAAAATCTTCTTGTTATAGTAGTCTTCCAGGAATTTATCTGCATCGTCTCTGGAGAATCCAAAGGTCATCTGGGCAAGGTCATTGGTACCAAAGGAGAAGAATTCTGCTTCGGTAGCAATTTCATCTGCCGTTAATGCAGCTCTTGGAACCTCAATCATTGTACCTACTTTGTATTCCAGTTCAACTCCTGCTTCCTTTATAACTGCATCAGCAGTTTTAACAACAACATCTTTTACGTATTTTAGCTCTTTTACTTCTCCTACCAACGGAATCATAATTTCAGGAACTACATTCAATCCTTCTTTATTTACATTAATTGCAGCTTCTATAATTGCTCTTGTCTGCATTTCTGCAATTTCAGGATAGGTTACTGCAAGGCGGCATCCTCTGTGGCCAAGCATAGGATTGAATTCATGCAAGCTCTTTACTGTTTCTTTTAACTCTTCAAAAGTTATGCCCATTTCTTTAGCCAAAGCAGCAATATCTTCATCATCATGTGGCAGGAATTCATGTAATGGCGGATCCAACAAACGAATTGTTACAGGGAAGCCGGCCATAACCTTGAACAGAGCTTCAAAGTCCCCTCTTTGCATCGGAAGCAGTTTATCAAGCGCTTTTCTTCTTTGCTCTTCCGTCTTGGCAACAATCATTTCTCTAACTGCAGGAATTCTGTCTTCATCGAAGAACATATGCTCAGTACGGCACAGGCCAATACCTTCAGCACCAAACTTAACAGCTACTGAAGCATCCCTTGGAGTATCCGCATTTGTTCTTACCTTTAATGTTCTGATTTCATCAGCCCATTGCATGAAGGTTGCAAAGTTACCGGTTACTTGTGCATCAATGGTGGGCAAAGCTTCTCCGTATACATTTCCTGTGCTTCCGTCCAAGGAAATATAATCGCCTTCATAATATTTATTTCCATCTTTATCTACAAAATATTTTTCTTCTTCATTTATCTTAATATCACCGCAACCGGCAACACAGCAGGTACCCATTCCTCTAGCAACAACTGCTGCATGGGAGGTCATTCCGCCTCTTGCCGTCAAAATACCTTGTGCTACAGCCATTCCTTCAATGTCTTCCGGAGATGTTTCCAGTCTTACAAGTATAACCTTATTACCGGCTTTTGCAGCCTCTACTGCTTCTTCTGCAGTAAAGTATACCTTACCGGTAGCAGCTCCCGGGGATGCAGGGAGTCCCTTTCCTATAACCTTTGCATTCTTCAATGCTTTTGGTTCAAAGGTTGGATGCAACAGGGAATCAAGTTGCTTCGGGTCTACCTTCAATACTGCCTCTTCCTTTGTTATCATTCCTTCATTAACAAGGTCTACCGCAATCTTCAAAGCAGCAGTTGCCGTTCTCTTACCGTTTCTGGTCTGGAGCATGTACAGCTTACCTTTTTCAATGGTAAACTCCATATCCTGCATATCTTTATAGTGCTGTTCCAATTTAGTTGCAATTTCAGCAAACTGCTCATATACTTCCGGCATGATTTCTTTCAATCTACTAATAGGCTCCGGAGTTCTGATACCTGCAACAACATCTTCTCCCTGGGCATTCATCAAGAATTCGCCATACAGTTCCTTTTCTCCGGTGGATGGGTTTCTGGTAAATGCAACACCGGTACCGGAATCATTGCCCATGTTTCCAAATACCATTGCCTGCACGTTAACAGCTGTACCCCAATCACTTGGGATATCATTCATTCTTCTATATACGATAGCCCTTGGATTATTCCATGAACGGAAAACAGCCTTTATAGCTTCAACTAATTGCTGCTTCGGATCCTGTGGGAAATCAAAACCCTTTTCTTCTTTAAACAATGCCTTGAAGCGGTTTACAAGTTCTTTCAAATCATCGGCATTTAATTCCGTATCGAGTTTAACACCTTTTTCTTCCTTCATTATATCGATTAACTTTTCAAACTTGGATTTCGGTACTTCCATAACAACATCGGAGAACATCTGGATGAATCTTCTATAGCTATCATAAGCAAATCTTTCATTATTTGTTAATTCTGCAAGGCCCTTAACAGCCTCATCGTTCAAACCAAGATTAAGAATGGTATCCATCATACCCGGCATGGAAGCTCTAGCACCGGAACGTACAGATACAAGGAAAGGATTCTTGGGATCACCAAATTTTTTACCTACAATTTTCTCTGTCTCTGCAAGTTTTTCTTCTATCTGGGCCATAATATCGTCGCCTATAACCTGGCCGTCTTCATAATAGCGTGTACAAGCCTCTGTAGTCACGGTAAAACCTTGAGGCACAGGGAATCCTAACCTTGTCATTTCAGCCAGGTTAGCGCCCTTGCCGCCAAGTAAATTTCTCATGGATGCGTCGCCTTCACTAAAAAGGTAAACATACTTTTTGCTCATTCGTTTCTATACCTCCTATGTACTAATATGTTTTTGTTGGGTTTTATGTCTAAGTTGCATAAACAACTTATAATCATTTCGCGGCTATTATTATATCACAAAAAAAAATTATTTCATCATTTTTTTACTAATTCTAATAAAAATTTTCCCAAATTTCTTTTTTTTAAACCTTTCTTAACCCGTCAATAATTTTGTTTTCCGATGATATTTTCCAAATACTTAAGGGACTTTATTTCCTTTCCTATATGGGTAAGAAGAAAGTCTTTTGTAATAGCCTCCAGTTCCTTTTGAACTCTTGGAGATACTTCAAAGGAATACAACCTGTTCATTTTGCTATACAATATGTAACGCATGGCAGAAAGGGTACCCTCACTAACTGCAAGGTCGCTTCGCCCGTTCAAATGTTCCACGCAATTATCACATACCAGTCCCCCCGATATGCTGTTAAAAAACATCCTTTCTCCACTGCCGCCGCAATGTACACAGGCCAGCAGATTAGGTGCATAACCAATCAAACTCATTAACCTTAGCTCGTAAATGCTCTTTAAAAGCATGGGGTCTTTTTTATTGTTTGAGAGGACATATAATGTATTTAACAATAACTTCAATAAATTGTTGTCGCCATATCCTTCTTTCATTACTTCAGAGGCAAGGTCCACAAAATATGTAGCATAGGACAGGCTTTCTATACTTTTCCTTATGTTGTAGAAGCTTTCTATAACTTCACATTGATTTACCCTGTACAACTCTTTGCCCTTATACAACACGAAACTACTATAACACAAAAATTGTGTTGCTGCAACCAGCCTGCTCCTTGGATTCCTCGCACCACGGGCGGAAGCCTGAATTTTACCCTTATTTCGTGCAAATAAAGTAATGATTTTATCCGCTTCTCCTACATTTACTTCTTTAATCACTAAGGCATCTACACTTAATGTACCCATCTCTAACCTCTTCCCTGCATGATAAATGTAAAAACGGGACTAAACGTCCCGACTTCTACTAGGATTTAATCGATGCGGATTCAGCCAAATTTTCCTGCGCCGTATTAACCGATAATTCCTTATTTAGATTAACCTGTTCTATTTGCTTGAAAAACAAATATGCATTTATATTTCCTGTTTTTTCAAAGGCATTCCAGACAAAATCTAACAGCATATTTCTTTAAGTCCCCCTTGTTTCAACATTATGTAATATTAGGGTATCCTTAAAGATATTCTAATATACAATTACTCATATCCAAAATTTCGTATTAAAAATTCTTTATTTCTCCAATCTTTTTTTACTTTAACCCATAATTGAAGAAAAATTTTTGAGCCCATTAGATTTTCCATTTCCATCCTTGCCAGGCTGCCAATTTTCTTTAACATTTCCCCGTTTTTCCCTATAATGATTCCTTTATGGGATTCTTTTTCACAATAAATATTGGCAGTTACATCAACAATTTCTTTACTTCCCCTGGTCTTCATGGACTCTACCTCTACCGCAATCCCATGGGGTACTTCTTTCTCTAAAAGCTGCAATATTTTTTCCCTGATAATCTCTGATGCAATTTGTTTTTCCGGCTGGTCGGTAATCATATCTTTCGGGAAGAACATGGGACCCTCGGGCAATATCTTTTTTATCTCGTCTTTTATAATATTGATACCATCATTATAAAGAGCCGATACAGGTATTACGGAGTGAAAATTAAAAATTTTGCTGTATTCAGCTATAGTGGATAATATCTGCTCCTTTTTTATTAAATCAATTTTATTTATGATAAGAATAACCGGAGTCTTTATATCCTTTAGCTGTTCCAATACCTGCTGTTCTATTTCTCCCACCGCCAAGCCGGCTTCTACAACAAAAAGGATTACATCAACCTCATTAAAGGTTTGCTCGGCCACTCTTACCATATACTCACCCAGCTTGTTCCTGGGACGATGCAGACCGGGAGTATCTATAAATATTATTTGACAGTCGTCCTCGGTCAGAATTGCTAATATCTTGTTCCTGGTTGTCTGAGGTTTTTCAGACATAATGGCAATTTTTTCTCCGACAAAGTTGTTTAATAAAGTTGACTTACCCACATTTGGCCTTCCTATGATGGATACAAAGCCAGACTTAAAAGGATGCATTAGTTATCACCGTCTCCTTTCTTACTCATGATTTCACTTTCAAAAGCCTTTGGAAGCAAATCATACAAGGTAAAGGTTTTAATTTCCTGGTTTCCATTGCTCAATATTATTTTTAATGAAGGAGAAAATTCCATCAACACCTGCCTGCAAATACCACAGGGAAACGTGAACCCGGCACTGTCCCCTTTTATTGCAATGGCCACAAATTCCCTTTCTCCTTCAGATACAGCTTTGTAAACCGCAGTCCTTTCCGCACAGCAAGTAGCACCGTAGCTTGCATTTTCAACATTACACCCGGTAAATACCTTACCGCTTTTGGTAAGCAAAGCAGCTCCCACTCTAAAACCGGAATAGGGTGAGTAGGCATTGTTTCTGGATACCGATGCCAACTCCATTAATTCTCTTTCCTCCATCCCATCCGTCACTCCATCCTGCTAATGAATAAGAAATATGCTACCACCAGGGCATTAATAGCTGAAACCAACACAGCTCCTGCTGCCACATCCTTCGCAATCTTTGCCAATGGATGATATTTTTTTGCAACCATATCCACCACTATTTCAATTGCCGTATTAAACAGCTCGCATACGATAACCAATGTTATGGTAAAAGACAATAGCAAGAGCTCCACCTTTGAAAAGTGAAAAAAAGGGCTTACAAGAAGAACTCCTGCTGCTGCTAAAAAATGAATTTTAAGATTCCTCTGGGTCCTGAAAGCATATATGATTCCGCTTATTGCATATTTAAAGCTATAAAATATATTCCTGCTTTTCATACCGCACCCTCATTCTATTCCCTTACCAGGTTAAGCTTTTGCAGTACCTGTTCTTCCTTTTCCCGCATTTCCTTTGCCTGTTCTTCCTCTTCATGGTCATATCCTAAAAGGTGAAATACCGAATGCACTGTCAGGAACCCCACTTCCCTTTCAAAGGAATGGCCATATTCCTGTGCCTGTTCCCTTGCCTTTTCCAATGAAATAACAATATCCCCTAACACAAGGACATTTTCATCACGGTTATAATCGCCTTCCTGATGCATGGGTATAATTTCACGTTTCTCATCAAACTCCAGCATAGGGAAAGAAAGCACATCGGTTTCCGCGTCTTTATTTCTATATTCACGGTTGATTTCCCGTATTTGCTCATTATCTACAAGAGTGATGCTTATTTCAACATCCTGGTCAAAACCTTCAAAGTCCAACACCGCCCCTATGGCATTTTCAATGAGCTCTTTTAACTTTTCGTCCACTTCAATAATATTTTGGCTGTTTTCAAGCAGTATTTCCGTTTTTCTCAATTTATATCCTCTCCTGCATATTTTCTTGTACTGTTTTTGTACTTTCGTCCTTTTTTTCCGATATATCGGGGTACTCAATTCTTTCATGGAAAAAGCCGCTGAGAACTTTTAAGAACTCCTTTGCCACAATATCCAGTTCACGCATGGTTAAATCACACATATCCAATTGGCCGTCATCCAATTTTTCTTTAATAATCTTTCTGACCATGTTTTCGGTTTTTTCTACGGTACGCTCGGGCATAGCCCTGACGGCAGCTTCCACAGAATCCGCCAACATGACAACAGCTGCTTCCTTTGTCTGAGGTTTTGGGCCGTCATATCTGAAATCATCAGGGTTCACCGTATCCATATGCTCAT
Organism: Clostridiaceae bacterium; assembly: GCA_012735465.1. GTDB lineage: Bacteria > Bacillota > Clostridia > SK-Y3 > SK-Y3 > JAAYHJ01. The sequence goes on along the minus strand of JAAYHJ010000089.1, from coordinate 21,000 downwards.
TGTTCTTTGCCTTGTGATAAAAGTAGGAAACCAAAGTTGTGCCATGGTGCTGCTTTATTATATCCCTTATTGCCAATGGAATTTTGTTGCTCTTAGCCAGTTCTTCTCCGTCCTTTGTATGGGATACGATAATCTGCTTGCTTAACTGGGCTGCCATCCTGTCATGAGGGTTTTCATTTAACTGGTTTTCCATGAAGAAATACGGCCTTTTCAGCTTGCCAATATCATGATAATAGGCAGCTACTCTTGCCAGCAGGCCATTACCTCCAATGGCTTCTGTGGCTGCTTCCGCAAGATTTCCTACCATAAGACTGTGATGATAGGTCCCCGGGGCTTCCAGCAGCAACCGTTTTAGTATTGGCTGATTAGGATTAGATAATTCCAAAAGTTTAAACGGTGTAATAATGTTAAAAGCCGTCTCCAAAAAAGGCAGGATACCAATGGTAATAACAATGGACAATAACCCATTAAATATACCATGACGGCTTTCATAAATAACCGTACGAAGCTCATTGGCACCAATCAGTCCAAAACTTATCATAAGAAGCGCATTTACCAGGCTTATCACTAACCCGGAGATTACCAGCCTGTTTCTCTGATACGTTTTAGTAACTGCAAAAGCTGCAAAAGTTCCGCTTAGCAGCGTAATGCATACAAAATTAGTATCTCCTTTTACCATTAAGCCTATCAAAACACTTACTGCAAGGTTAATTAAAATAGCCAGCTTGGTATCCAGCAGTATGGCAATCAACATAGCAGCCGCAGAAACCGGAAGAATATATGCAGGAATCGATTTGGTTAATAAAGGAATAATAAGTATTGATACAAATATCAATCCCACTAAAATCAAGTCGCTTCTGTCATTAAGTATTTTAGGGTTAAAGTAATACAAGTATCCAAATATAATGAGGAACAATACCAATATTATAAAAAATATACCTACAATAAACTGATAGTCCACAGTATTTTGCTCATGTTTAATAAGCCCCAGCTCATCCAGCATTGCCAGGTGTTCAGGCCGTACCCTCTCGCCATTTCCAATGATTTTTTCTCCCTTTTTGTATTGCTTAACTTCCACGCTGTTACGGGCTTCCTCTTTTAACTGCAAAGTTTTCTCACTGTCAAACTTTTTGTTGGGTTGGATTACATTGGCCAAAACAATATAACCTAAATCCTTCAGCTCCTGGCTTAAGTCCAGTTTTTCCACCGACGTCCTGGCACTGCTTATGGCTTCATATAAAGCATCCTGTTCAACCCCGTTCCCCATTATCTGAGAATGTATATTCAGCACCGCAATTTGAAACTGGGACATTTGATTATCGCTCATTTGTATACAGGCAGCAATCATCTCATCGGTCAACTTTATGCTGGAAATACTTTTTAACCGTTCCATCTTTTCCTGTTCATCCAAATCGGGCAGCCTTCTTACATACTGTATATCCGACAAAAACTCATAAATCCTGTCCTGGGATTCTTTTGTGGCATATTCATCTTCATAATACTGGGGCTCCACCTTATCTTCTGCTTCTTTCTGAAGCCTTTCGGTAGTAAGCTTGTCCACTATATCCCTTGGAGCAAGTATCTGAACGGGGCAAATATCATCTACTTTTAAGTCATACTTAACCGGTGCAGCACCTCGTACAACGATAAAAAACACAGCTATAAAGAATACGGAGACTATGATAAAACGATGTAGCGAAAAAGGATTCCACTTTCTTGACCTTTTTTTTGAATTGGACTTCTTTGATGTCACTTATACCACCCCCTCAGCACAATTATTCAACTACTCTTCATCATCCTTCATCTCATGATGATACTTATCATAGGCTTTAATAATCTTTTGCACCAGTGGATGCCTAACCACATCTTTTTCAGTCAAATAAGAAAAATCAAGACCCTCAATATTTTGCAGCACTTTAATGGCTTCTTTTAATCCGGACCGCTTCCCCTTAGGCAAGTCCACCTGCGTAATGTCGCCGGTTATTATGGCTTTTGACCCGAATCCAATCCTTGTTAAAAACATTTTCATTTGTTCCGGAGTGGTATTTTGTGCTTCGTCCAGTATAATAAAGGAATCATCCAATGTCCTTCCCCTCATATAGGCCAACGGAGCAACTTCAATCATTCCTTTTTCCATGTACTTTTGATAAATATCCGGACCCAGCATGTCATTAAGAGCATCATACAAGGGCCTCAGGTATGGATCCACCTTGTTCTGCAAATCGCCCGGGAGAAATCCCAGTTTTTCCCCTGCCTCAACTGCCGGGCGGGTAAGAATGATGCGGTTTACCTCTTTCCTGCGAAAAGCTGCAACTGCCATGGCTACAGCAAGATAGGTCTTTCCCGTTCCGGCAGGACCAATTCCAAAAACCACCACGTTCTTTTTAATGGACTCAACATATTTCTTCTGGCCCAACGTCTTGCTTTTTATGGGCTTTCCTCGGGATGTCAGACAAATACAGTCCTCTCCCAGCAAATCTATTTTGTCTTCCTGCCCCTCATTTACCAAAGAAATAACATACCTTACATTTTGCTCATGAATGATTTCTCCCCGGGCGGACAAATCAAAAAGGCTCTTTAAAACCTTTTCCGCTTTTTCTACGTCCTTTTCATCTCCTATGATTCTTAGCTCTGTTCCCCTGTTTAAAACTTTTACCGAGTATTCATCCTCTACAATTTTTATATTTTCATCAAAACTCCCGAAGACATTAAGCAATTGTTCTATCCTGTCCACTTCGAGCGTTTTTTCAGTAATGTTTCCCAAAAAAACTCCTCCTAGTTTTTTAAAATTTTTTCTTGTATTCCAACCTCTTCAATAGTTTCAATCAATAATTTTACCAAAATATTTTTTTCATCAATAAATATGTAATCGGATTTTTGATCAATTATCTCAGCATCCTCACTAAGTTCTTTTTTGATATCTTCATGTAAGCTTTTGACCGCTTCCGATACGGCAACTTCCACCGGAACCGTCTCCTTTTCTATTCTCACCTCCTCAAATACATTGCTCTCCAATACTATGGGAAGCACGTATTCTTTTCCAATGCTTACTTCTTTATTATATGTCATTTTATCATAATTTTCATAGGGAATACTACTGCTTAAATATAAATTTATGCGTTTACCAAAAAATTTTATTGTATGCTTAACATGTTTTTCTCCTGTTTTTATCCTTTTTATCTTTATTAATGAAATTTCCCTGGATTTTTCATACCATGTCCTGGCACGAATGGATGCCACCGCATGGGTATATCGTATTCCCTGTACCTTGCTGTCCATAACCCCGCTCACCAATAGTTGTCCCTTTTTTATGGTATCTCCTTTTTTAACCATGGGTTCGCCGCTTTTTACAACAATACTTTCCACCACCCCATCCTTTGCAGCAACAATATTACAGGGTGTGTATTTGTCAATAACCTCCGGGGGCATTTTTCTTTCCTTTACCTCGACCAATGCCTTTGTTCCCTTTACCTGTATACCGATCCATGCCAGCCGGTTTATCCTTAGCATCATCTCATTTTCTATTCGGTCAATATCAAGGCCCGGTTTAAACACACCAACTTTAAAACCGCATCGTTGCAGTTGTAACATAATTTCTTCCGTGGATAACTCCTCATTGCCATAAACCTCTATTATCCATATGAAAGAAGTCATATAGCCCAAAAGGACAAAAAATAATAAAACCCCAATAAAAAAGGCTTTTCTTCTTCTATACCTGTTAATAATAAAAGGTATCCCTTTTTTTGATACAATCCTCACCCTGCATTTTGTCTTATAAGCTACCGGCCTAATAGCTTTAAAACCCTTTATGCTTATTTTAGACCTCATTGAACACTTATTTATTTTTTTTATATCCCACAGATAAATCTGCCGCCGGGTGCATATGTTAATAAATTTTTCAATAAAATAGCCTTCAACCGATATTACAAGATAACCGCACATCAATTGAAACAGGTTGACCAACAGCATTCTTTCACCCCTAAGCAATAAATTCCACCGTATATATTATTCCTGAAAGGATAATCTCTTCCGAAGTAATATTTTTTATCTCCAGGTCCTGGCCTGTTATTCTCAGCATATGCGTATTTGTATTGATGCGCACCACCGTATCATTGTATTCAATAATACCTTTATAGTTTTCAATCGTAACATCTTTATTCCCAATAAATACCATCCTTGGAGCGTTCAAAACCACTTCTCTGGGTAGTTCAAGAATTTCACTGACCTTTTCTTTTATGGACTTAATATCCTTTTTCACAAATAAACCCCCTTTGGGTACTTCATCATAATAAATTTATGCACATAAAAAAGGCTTAATGCCTATTTCTTTTTTACCAAAAAATTATGGCAGAAAACCTTGTTCATAAATAAAAGGTCTTCTGCCTCATACTTATAGGTTAATATCATGTTTTCCTTACGTGATTAACCCTAATCCAAAAATTCAACCGTTCCACCGGCTTGCTTAATTGAGTTGATCAATGAGCTTAACTTTAGGTTCCCCCCAAGTAACGGCAACCTGACCACCAGGCATATACCGCTTGGAGAGGAAACTTCAAGTAAATTAAGCAAATTTATCACTGCACCGGCAGGAATAAAAACTCTTAAAATTGTTCCAGGTAACTGTGGACATGGAGAAGGTGGATATTTTTTGAAGTCATCCGGCATATTATAAACCTCCTGTTAAATAATAATTCAGTATATTATGTCATCCTACAATTCCATAGTATGCAATTGCCAGTAAATTGGTTAACATATATTACTTTCTTTTCTCATAAAGATGCTATTTGCTTCCACGTAAGTTCCAATCTGCTTATATCATGCATAATATGAGATTGAGCTGGATGTCGTTATTTATTTTGGATACAGAGAGGTGATGATAATGAATAGAATTAACTGTAGCAAAGGAACGGTACAAAGGAAACCGGATTTTTACAATAGTACATCATCTAATACATCAATCGAAAAGGAACCTTATAAAACCGTTGAAGATAATGACATACATCAAATAATTGACTTGCAACAGTTTGAAAATAAAGAGTACTTAAACAGGCTTTTACATCCCATAATGAGAACGAATCGCATTCGTTGTACTGACATAACAAAATATCAACAATTAAGCAAAAAAAAGGCTCAGTTCCATCAAACAAATAATATACCTATTGTAGAAAAAAACGCAAAGGAGGAAAGTGTACCTGATGATGAAACCAAGTTAAAAGATGCTCCCGGGAAAATTGAAGATTGTGCAGGCATTGATCATGGTATCCATAATAATGTTAAAGAAGATATTGATGATAATGCAGAAAACAGTATTAAAAAAGAAGATAAAAAGGAAGTGCAAAAGGTTAATATATCAATTAACGCTTCTCCGCTTATACTGGATTTACTGCAAAGTATGAAAATATCCGATTATATTTCTATTAAGCCGGCAGATGGTTTAGAAAAACCAATTGACTATCCGGATGCTGAGGAGGCAGATTCATCCGATTCATAAGGTATGGACGGTTTGAACCGTTCATACCTTATTTACTGGATTTTTTGATACGGTCCCAATAGGCTTTTGATGATTGTTCCACTTTATTCGTTCCATATTCATAATATATCCTGCCTGCTAAATTATCCGGCAAATACTGTTGCTCTACGTAATTATTATTATAATCATGAGGATATAAATACTTTTGTTTAACATTTATTGCATTATTTGAATGGGTATCGCAAAGGTAGGGCGGTATCTGTCCTACATCCATGGTATCTATATCATGAAGTGCAGCACCAATTGCCTTATAACAAGAATTTGATTTGGGAGCCGTAGCCAGGAGAAGAGTTGCTTGCGCCAGGGGAATCCGTGCTTCAGGAAGCCCTAACATCAAAGCCGAATCCACACACGCCTTCACAATGGCAATGGCTTGTGGGTAGGCAAGGCCTACATCTTCCGATGCAATAACCAGCAGCCTCCTGCATATGGAATCCATATCACCGGTTTTAATAAGTCTTGCAAGGGCATGAATGCTTGCCTGAGGATCGGAGCCCCTGATACACTTTTGCAGATAGCTTAACAGGTTATAGTGTCCATCCCCGTCACGATCATAATTGATTATTTTGCTCTGGCAGCATTCCTTAACCCTTTCAACATTAATAAGGATCTCCGTACCTTCCCCAGGGAAGCTTCCGTTTATAATCAATTCCAGTATGTTTAAAGCTCTCCTTAAATCCCCGCCGGAAATTTCCCCTATATATTTTAAGGCTGATTCTTCATATGCTATATTTACTTTGTATTCCTTTTCGGAAATATTTATGGCTCTTTTCAGGCCCTTTATTATATCTTTAACTGTCAGCTCTTTAAATTCTACGGTAATGCATCGGCTCAGTATAGCCTTGAAAATGCTGAAATTAATATTTTCAGTGGTACTGCCAATCAATGTAATTTCGCCCGACTCTATATACTCCAGTATGCTTTGCTGCTGACGTTTGTTGAGGTAGTGCAGCTCATCTATGTAAAGAAGTATGCCGTTTTGCGCATCCAGGGTGCCTATTTCACCTATTACCTCTTTAATTTTATCAATGTTTGCACTCGTTCCGTTTAATTTATAAAATTTTTTATTTGAAGCTTTTGCTACAATATCAGCAACAGTAGTCTTGCCCGTCCCCGGCGGTCCATAAAATATCATATTGGGAATTTTCCCTGATTTTATTATGTTGCTAAGCAATTTACCATTACCAATAATATGTTCCTGTCCAAAAACCTCTGACAAGCTTTTTGGCCTTATCTTATCTGCAAGGGGCTTATACATACAATCCTCCTAAATATAGGGGACAGCTTTCCGCCAATAAAGCTGTCCCGTCTTAAAATTTTCTGCTTTATTTTTACCCTAGTACAAGGGGTACTTATCACATAATGCTTTTACCCTACCGGCAACTTCTTCCTTCTTGTTATCGAAATCAGTAATGGTCAGCTTGATAAGGTTTGCAATTTCTGCCATGTCTTCTTCCTTCATTCCCCTGGACGTCACTGCCGGAGTGCCTATTCTAATACCACTTGTTATAAAGGGGCTTTGCGGGTCAAAAGGAATGGCATTTTTATTTACCGTAATGCCCACTTCGTCCAGCATTTTTTCTGCAACTTTACCGGTCACATTCATGTTGCGGAGGTCCACAAGCATCAGGTGATTATCCGTTCCGCCGGATACAAGATTAAATCCTTCTTCGATCAGCGCTTTTGAAAGGGCACTTGCATTTAATACGATTTGCTTTTGGTACATTTTAAATTCTTCACTTTGTGCCTCTTTCAGGCATACTGCCTTTGCAGCAATAACATGCATTAGAGGCCCTCCCTGGATTCCGGGAAATACTGCCTTATCAATGGCCTTTGCAAATTCTTCTTTGCAGAGGATCATGCCACCCCTCGGGCCCCTTAATGTTTTATGGGTAGTGGTGGTAACAAAATGGGCATGGGGTACAGGACTGGGATGAAGACCGGCTGCCACAAGACCGGCTATATGTGCCATGTCCACCATCAGGTAGGCTCCCACTTCATCGGCAATTTCACGAAACTTAGCAAAATCAATTATCCTTGGATAGGCACTGGCCCCTGCAACTATCATCTTAGGACGGTTTTCCAAGGCTAACCGTCTTAATTCATCGTAATCAATAGTCTGGGTTTTTTCGTCCACCCCATAGGGTATAATCTTAAAATAACTTCCTGAAATATTTACAGGGCTTCCATGGGTAAGATGGCCTCCATGGGCCAGGTTCATTCCAAGGATGGTGTCCCCCGGCTTTAACATAGCAAAGTAGACGGCCATATTTGCCTGTGCACCGGAATGGGGCTGTACATTAGCATGTTCTGCACCAAATACTTCTTTTGCCCTCTCGATCGCCAAACGCTCTACTATATCCACGTATTCACATCCACCATAATATCTGCGGCCCGGGTAACCTTCAGCGTACTTATTGGTCAAAGGAGTCCCCATTGCTTCTATTACTGCTTTGCTCACAAAATTTTCAGAGGCGATTAATTCAATCTTATTTCTCTGCCTGTTTACTTCCAGTTCAATTGCTTGTGCAACTTCCGGATCAATCTTTTGTATCTCTTGTGTACTAAACAATCCTAACACCCTTTCTCCATCGTCTTAGCTACATTGCAATATACGCAATTTACAAAATTTACATAAAAAGGTTATGGACTAAAAAGGTTTACACATTTTAACTCCATTATACCATTATACTATAATATTTTACCATTACAAGTGTTTTCGTATTTTTTCACGCTTTACGTCGTGTAACACTTTCCTGATAATAGCGGCAATAACCCGTCAACGGGCATAGGTTGCATTTGGGCTTTCTGGCCATACAAATGCGCCTTCCGTGAAAAATAAGCAGGTGATGGGTTTTTGACCAGCACCTTTCCGGAAGCAGTTTTTGAAGCTGTTGTTCTGTCTTTAGCACATCATCCGCTTGTACCAGCCCAATTCTGTTCGACACCCTAAAGACATGGGTATCAACTGCAATAGCCGGTACGCCAAAGGCATTGCTTAGCACAACATTTGCAGTCTTTCTGCCCACCCCCGGCAGCCTCATCAATTCTTCCCTTGTCCCGGGAACCTGTCCCCCATATTGGTTAACCAACATATGGCACATCGCAATAATATTTTTTGCCTTATTTCTGTACAAGCCAATTTCCTTGATATGCTGTTCCAATTCCTCCTGACCCATCTGCAAATAATCCTCCGGGGTACGATATTTTTTAAATAATCTTTCGGTTACCCTATTGACGGACCTGTCTGTTGCCTGTGCACTAAGAATTGTTGCCACAAGCAGTTGGAAAGGGCTTTCATGGTTTAATTCGCAATGGGCATCAGGATGGGTTTTATCTAATATATCCATTATTTCCAGTGCTCTTTCTTCATTCATCTTTTTCTCCTTTTTTCATTGCAGCTAAGAATAAGTCAATATATTTATCAGCCTGCCTGTCCCATGAAAAGTCTTCTGAAAGGGCGGTTTTTACAAGCTTATCCCATATATCCTTTCGCTCAGTATAGACTGACAGGCATCGTTCCATTGCATTTAAAAATGCCTTTGATGAATATTCCTCAAATACAAAGCCATTACCTTCCTGGGTATCCGGATCGAAGTCCCGTATGGTATCTGCCAATCCCCCCACTGCTCTCACCACCGGAATTGTTCCATACTTTAAACTTATCATCTGCCCCAACCCGCATGGCTCAAAACGGGACGGCATCAGAAATATATCGGCACCCGCATAAATCCTATGAGCAAGAACCTCATTAAACTCAAAAAAAGCCGCCATGCTGTCAGAATATTTCTTCTGAAGGTTTTTGAATTTTTTCACAAAATAAGGGTCTCCCAAGCCCAGCATAACAAACTGCACTCTTTGCTGCATCAGTAGCTTGTCCATCACTGCGAGGACCAGGTCAAGCCCCTTCTGGTCCACCAAACGATGCACCAGCCCAACCAAAGGAATGTCTTCTTTCACGGGAAGGCCGCTCTGCTTCTGCAGTGCTTTTTTATTTTCTTTTTTGAACCCAGGATTGTGAATACCATAATTCTTGTAAATCATCTCATCGGTTTCCGGGTTAAACTGCTCATAACTAATACCATTTACAATTCCACACAAATCCTTCGACCTTTTCCTGATTACTCCGTCCATAAGCTCGCCAAATTCGGGTGTCTGTATTTCCCTTGCATAGGTATTGCTTACCGCATTTATTTTATCGGCATATAAAATGCCCGTTTTCATAAAACTAAATTGTCCATAAAATTCAAGCTGTTCAGGATTAAAGTAATCCTCACTAATACCCAATACCTTTAAAAGGTCCTTCGGATAGTTGCCCTGGTACCTCAGGTTATGGATTGTAAAAACGGTTTTTATGCCTTTATAAAAACTATCTTTATTATATAAATATTTTAACAAAAAGGGAATAGGTCCTGTATGCCAATCGTTACAGTGGATGATGTCCGGCTTAAAGCCGATTAGGGGCAGCATTTCCAATACAGCTTTGCAAAAGTAAGCAAATCTTTCCCCATCGTCCATATGGCAATACATGCCCTCCCGGTCAAAATATTGATAGCTGTCAATAAAATAAAAGGGTAATCCAGCCTGCAGGCTCCTCACAATACATGTTTCCTTTCTCCCCCCCCATTTTCACAGGAAAATCTATCGTATAGCGCATGGAATGAGGAATGTCCTTATATCGGGGCATTACCACCCTCACATCATGACCTTTTCCTGCCAGAGCATAGGGAAGGGAACCTGCAACATCAGCCAGCCCTCCCGACTTGGCATAAGGCGCAACTTCAGCAGCCACTTCAAGTATTTTTAAAGGTCTTTTTGTATTCAAATTTATGTCCTCCATTCTTATGATGTTTTTTGCATGCATAAAAAAAGTATCCTAGCATAAGGATACCTAATAAATCAATTTTTTAAACATAGGGAGGACCAAAAATAAAAGAGGCGGGATACGTCCCCCGCCTCATAATCCAGGTTAATTAGAATACCTGTCTTCCGAAAGCACCACTTTTACTACCCTTGTCATCCCCTGGCGGTAAATTTCGAGTTCCACCGTATCTCCTGCCTTAAACTTATCCTTTTCTGCATTAAGCTCCTTTATGGATCTTATAGCCTTTCCATTAATCTTTGTTATAATATCGCCGGGGCGGATACCTGCTGCTTCTGCACCACTACCCGGTGAAACCTGTTGTACATAAACCCCTGTCGGAAGGCCGTATATTTCTGCCACTTCAGAAGACAGGTCCCTTCCTCCGATTCCAATCAATGGTCTTCCTTTAACATAACCATGCTGGATCAACTGCTCAATAATGGGCTTTGCTTCATTGATAGGTATGGCAAATCCCAAACCCTCAATATTAGAAGAAGCTATTTTTACCGTATTAATTCCTATTACTTCTCCATAACAATTTACCAATGCTCCGCCGGAATTACCAGGATTAATAGCAGCATCGGTCTGGATAAGCGTAAGTAAACGATCTTCTACCTGCAATGTCCTGTTTAATGCACCAATCACCCCAACAGTGACTGATCCTGCTAATTCTTGTCCCAATGGGTTTCCAATGGCAACTGCCAATTCTCCAACTTGCAGTTTTGAAGAATCTCCAAGTTCTGCATAATCAAGGCCTTTTGCATCAATCTTTATTACTGCCAAATCGGTCTTGCGGTCTTTTCCCACCAGTTGAGCATCGTACTGCTGCCCTGTGTTTAAAATAACGGTCACTTCGCTTGCTCCGTCTACCACATGATTATTTGTTACAATATAACCATCGGATGTCAAAATAATACCTGAACCGCTTCCCTGCTCAACTGTTTCCCGGATAAAGCCCTGCGTTTGAACCTTGTTAACAATTCCTACCACCGCAGGTCCGGCTTTTTTTGCAATCTCTACAACAGATAAAGGAGTTTTTTCTCCATTTTGGACTAACGTGCTTTGCAAAATAGATGAACTGTTGTTATCCTTCGCTGTACTATTTACTGCATTATCCGACTTTGCGTCCTTTTGTTCATGCTGCGCCGTTTCATTCTTATTTTGAGCTCCACCGGGGAGAAAGGCTACTTTGGGGAGCGTTGATACCTCATCATCATTTACAATTGGATTTATAAAAGCAAATGTTGTTCCAAATATCAGCCCTCCGATTACTACCGCAATGATAAGGCTCGTGATGCGATTGAGGGTAAAAATCTTTTTCTTCTTCTTCGGTATGAAGCTTTCCCTGTAATAAGCCTGGGGATAATTGGATATTTCCGGCTCCTTACGTACTAAACTCTTCTCAAAATCATCTTCATGCCATGTGTAATTCATTCTCTTACCTCCTTTTCTATAAGTATTCTATAAGAATAAACTCATTATTATTTCTATTTTCATTTTAGTGCAGATTTTTTAAAAAAATATGAACAGATTGTAAACGTTGTACAATATTTATGCTTTTTCTAAGGTAAATACAAAACGTGTGTATTCTTCCAGCTTACTTTCCACAGTAATCTCCTGGCCGTGATGGTTTATAATGTTTTTAACTATAGCCAGCCCCAAACCGGCACCGGATTTATCCTTGCTGCGCGATTTATCGGTCTTGTAAAACCTATCCCAGATGTATTTGAGCTCCTGCTCATCAATTCCAATCCCATAATCCTGAATAGATACATATACCTTATTCCCTTTTGTGGTTACCGCAATATCAATGCTGCCATGCTCCTCGGAAAACTTAATTGCATTTTCCAGCAGATTGTTGATCACTCTTTGAATACCGTCCATATCCGCCTTAACCATGCATTGCTCATCTTCAAAGGTTACATTTATTTTCAAATCCTTACTCATAATCTTTTTTTCAAACTTTATTATGCTGAGACGAATAAGTTCATTAATATCAAACTTTCGGATATCCAACTGAATTACCCCTGATTCCATCTTTGCCAGATCCAACAGGTCGTGGACCAACCTAGCCAGCCTCTTTATTTCGTCCAGCACTATCTCTAAATACTTATTTTGCTTATCCGGAGGGATTGTTCCGTCAATTATACCCTCAATAAAACCTTGAACGGTGGTCATGGGCGTTCTAAGCTCATGGGAAACATTAGCAATGAAGCTGCTGCGCATCTTTTCAAGATTTTCCAGGGATTCTGCCATGCTGTTGAAGGTTTTTGCCAACTCCCCAATTTCATCTTCTGACACAATAGAAACCCTGTTTTGAAACTGTCCGTTTGCAATAGTCTTTGCCGCCTTGTTTATCATCTTTATCGAGCTTGAAAAGCGTTGGGATAAAAAAAAGATTAATATAAAAGCAATACAGAGAGCCACCGAAACGGCAATCATAAACAGTTTAAACACTTCATACCTCATCTTATTTATTTCAGGTATAGGTGTATTAAGCAAAATACCCCCATGCACCTGATTATTATATATTAAAGGAAGCCCGATGGTTAAAACGGTTTCGCTAAACATCCCCTTTAAATCGCCTATCCTTTTAAAATCCTTCCCGCTCAGGATTTCACCATACTGCTCTTTAGTCAATTTCTTTCCTTCCAGATAGCTGTACCTGGGATTGGAAATAGCAAAAATCTCGCCGGTTTTGTCTATAACTATAATCAGGGATTGGGTGTTGGTGCCATAAGATTCCAGGTTCATACGGTATAACCGTTCCACCAGGGGACTGTAATTATCAATGAGCATCACCGTAAGCTCGTTCACCTTCTCTCCCGTATAACGCAAAACTTCTTCCTTCTCGGTTGTAGCATATTCTCCCAGCAAGCCAAAGAGCAAACTGCCAAGAAGTATAAAGGTAATAATTATAATTAAATAATATGCAGATATAAGCTTTCCAAATATACTTTTAAATTGAAACAAATTACTTCACCTCAAATTTGTATCCGACTCCCCACACGGTTTTTAACTGCCATACTTGTCCATCATCCCCCAGCTTTTCCCTTAAACGCTTAATATGCACATCCACCGTACGGGAATCACCAAAATAATCGAAACCCCATACCTCCTGCAAAAGCTGTTCGCGAGTAAAGACTTTGTTTGGATGGGAAGCAAGAAAATATAATAACTCCAATTCCTTTGGAGGTATCTCCATTTCTTTGCCGTTCACCTTTAGTTTATAAGTTGAAAGGTTTACCACAAGGTTTGGAAAAACAATTTCTTTAATATCCGTGTCCTTATTATAATATCTCCTTAAAACTGCTTTAATCCGTGCAACCAATTCCTTTGTTTCAAAGGGTTTTACCATATAGTCATCCGCACCCAGTTCAAGTCCCAGTACCTTATCAAAGGTTTCCCCCTTTGCTGTCAGCATAATAATCGGTATATTGCTAATCCTTCTTATTTCCCTGCAAACCTGCCATCCATCTATTTCCGGAAGCATAATATCCAAAATGACCAAAGACGGCGCTTCTGATTTAAATAAGCTTAATGCCTGCGAACCATTATAAGCCGTGGTTACCTGATAACCTTCCTTTTCCAGGTACAGCCGGATAATCTCGCAAATATTATAATCATCGTCAACCACAAGGATCTTTGTTGAGCTACTCATGGCATGGCTAACCCCCTAAGCATAAGAAATATTATATTTTATTATATCATATATTTAAATTTATTCACACCTTGCGGCAATGGAAAACATATACCATTTTTAGTATACATATGCATTTTCTGTTTTTCTTTTTCTTGACAAAGCTTTATATAGCAATTATAATTTTTTTATAATTTATTCTAGTAAAGAAGGTGAACATAATGTTAAAACCAGCGGATTTTTTTCAACTGTCTGACAATCCTTTCAAAGACCTTTTCGAGGACCAGGAATATGTATGGGAAGCATTAAAAAGGCTAAAAACCTACATACGGGACGTTATCAAACCAAATGTATCTAAACTTAGGAACGGAGAATCCCTTATAAACAGAACATTGGTACTGCATGAAGGTGAAGTTATTGATTCAGGATTTGTTATAGATACTTCTCAAAAGATGCCCATTGTTAAAAAAGACGGTGAAATACTGGAAGGGGCCAGTATCGTATTTGCCGGAGCGGCCCTTATGGATGACAATATTGCTATCGGAAAAGGTACGGTTGTAGAACCCGGAGCCCTGATCAAAGGACCTACCATAATCGGCAATAAAACCGAAATACGCCAGGGTGCTTATATTCGGGGAGATGCCCTGATTGGGAACAACTGCGTGGTAGGACATACGACGGAAATAAAATCTTCTGTTATGCTTGGCGGAAGCAAAGCAGGCCATTTTGCATATATTGGTGACAGCATACTGGGTAAGGTAAACCTGGGAGCCGGAACTAAACTGGCAAATTTAAAGATATTTGAGTCTGAAGTAGTGCTTAAAATTGACGGCAAGACCTATGAAACCGGCCTGAAGAAATTTGGTGCCATACTTGCAGACGGTGTTGAAACGGGGTGCAACAGTGTAACAACCCCCGGTACAATTCTAAGCCGAAATGTTCTTTTGTATCCAAACACAACCGCCCGGGGATATTATCCACCTAATAAGGTTGTGAAAATAAAACAGTGTCAGGAAATCGAAGATAAAAACTAAACAAGGTGGTGCGGGAGATATTTAACAGAATTACAGGTAAAGCCTTGCAAAAAGCTATTGAATTGCTGGATACTCAAGGTCCTCTGACAGGAAAAGAATTTATAGAAAAAACAAAAATGGATGAGTTCCTCGCATGGAGGATATGCAACAGCTGCGATAAAATAATTACAAAAACGGTGGGGAAAAGATATTTAAGGTTTGACAAACATGTGGAAGAATATGCAAGATTATCGCCCTCCATTATCAGGGAATTTTATGGTTATACGGTAATCGGCACAAAAGCACAAACCGAGGAAATTGATAATAAAGCAAGATTAATACATCAGGACATAATAGAGATAAGCAAAAAGAAGTTTAAGCTGGCACAAGATATAATAAGAAAAATTGTCGAATCCGAGGAAAACCCTCAAATCATAAAAACCTCCGCATGTTTCATAATCGCAGGAGATGTGGCACATGAAATGTCCCATTTGGAACCACGGCCCGAGCCATCCACAGGGGAACTGGTTAAAGGGTCTGACCTCGATATTATCGTAATCACACAAAACTTGCCTGACAGCATTGTTAAAAACCTAGATTCAGCCATTTATGAGCAAAAAAGTTTTCTTCTTAAGAACCCTAGCTATAATGAAGAAATTGATTATATAATAAAGGATATAAAAAAAGTAAAAGAACAATTAAAATTTGATTGCTTTGAATCCATGGTGGCTTCAAAAATACTTCATGAAGGTAAATACCTTTACGGAAGCAAGGACATATTTGAAAAAATTAAGAAAATGCTCCTTGAGGAAGGAATACCAGAAAAAATTGAAGCCCTGGAAGAAAGGGCGCTGATTAACAGGGAGTATGCAATATCCTATTTATTAAACTGTCAGGAACCTTTATCGGAAGAAGAAAGTATGAAACTATTTTATACCAAAGAAGAAAAAGAAGAGTTTTTTTAGAGGGGATAGCTTTCCTGTCGCAACTTTTTGCGATGGGAAAGCCATTCCCAAATTTAGTCCATTATTATTTTTAAAAACCGTAATCGCGTTTCATTTTTTCCACATGCTTATAATACTCAAGGTTTTTAAGCTTTGAAGCGGCTTCCTCGTCAAGTACAACAGTGGCTCCCCCACCGTATAACTGTATGGCAGAAGCGGTGATCTGGGAAGTTACGGGACCTTCGATACATTTTGCCACTACATCGGCCTTCTTAATGCCATTTGCAAGCATTAATATGTTTCTGGCCTCCAGGATGGTTCCAATTCCCATTGTTATGGCAAAATGCGGCATATCCTCTCTTTTTATGCCGGCTTTTTTATAAAAGCTCTCATAATTATCGTCAAGGGTTTGTTTTGTCAATGCCTGGACCCTTGTTCTGGATGCAAGGGAGGAACCCGGCTCATTAAATGCCCAATGCCCATCCCTGCCTATTCCTAAAAGCTGCAGATCAATTCCCCCTGCTTTCTTAATCTCATCTTCATACCATTCGCAAAATTTTTTAGGTTCTTTTGTAAGACCATCGGGAATATGAATATTTTCTTTTTTTATATTAATATGCTTAAAAAGCTCCTCATACATGAAACGTGCATAGCTTTGGTCCTGTTCATAAGGTTTACTCAGGTCCATACCTACTCCAAGATATTCATCAAGATTAAAGGTTCTGACTTGAGAAAAATCAAGACCCTCTTCTTTGTGCATTCTGATTAATTCCCTGTATGTGCCTATGGGAGTACTTCCGGTGGCCAATCCCAGCACACAATCAGGCTTTGATCTTATGAAGCCAGCAATGATTTCCGCAGCACACTTGCTCATTTCTTCATAATTTGGTTTTACAATAATATCCATACTACTTTCCCTTTCTATTTATTAGTTTTATAACAACAAGTATTATTATATATCTGTTCTTGTTTTTTTTCACCATTTTTTTGCTTGTTTATGTCAATTCCCTTATTTTTTACTAGCTTCCAATTTATAGATTTTTCCAATGCCCTTGCAGAAATACTCTTGTTAATGTATAATTATCTTTTGTAATAAACAGCACGGTACACTACCATTGAAAGGATAGATTTTATGAAACTCGGTATTGTAGGACTACCCAATGTAGGAAAAAGTACATTATTTAATGCTATTACCCAGGCAGGAGCAGAATCGGCTAATTACCCTTTTTGTACCATTGAGCCTAACGTGGGAATTGTAGCCGTTCCCGACAAAAGGCTGGATAAGCTTGCCGAAATGTATAATCCTGAAAAAGTAACCCCCGCAACCATTGAGTTCGTGGATATTGCAGGTCTTGTAAAGGGTGCCAGCAAAGGTGAAGGGCTGGGCAATAAATTTTTATCCCACATCCGGGAAGTGGATGCAATCATACATGTGGTGCGCTGTTTCGAAGACAGCAATATTGTCCATGTGGAAGGATCCATTAATCCAATCAGGGATGTGGAAACCATAAACCTCGAGCTTATATTTGCTGACCTTGAAATGCTTGAACGAAGAATTGATAAAACAAAGAAAATGTTAAAAACAGGGGATAAAAAATATCAGGTTGAGCTTGAATTATTGGAAAAATTGAAATCAGAACTGGAAAACGGTAAACCTGCCCGCAGCGTTCATTTTAATGAGGAAGAAAAGGAAATAATAAAGGAAATTGCACTATTGACCTTAAAACCGGTTCTTTACGCAGCCAATGTTTCGGAACAAGACTTTATCCAGGGAATTGAAAATAACCCCATGGTACAGGAGCTAAAACGATTTGCCGAAAAAGAAAATTCGCAGGTTCTACCCATTTGTGCAAGAATTGAAGAAGAGATAGCAGAACTGGATGCGGAAGAAAAAAAGGTATTCCTTCTTGACCTTGGTCTTACAGAGTCAGGATTGGACAGGTTAATTAAAGCCAGCTATAAACTTTTAGGGCTTATCAGTTTTCTCACCGCAGGTCCCAAGGAAGTGCGCGCCTGGACAATTTCCAAGGGCACAAAGGCACCTCAGGCAGCAGGTAAAATCCACAGCGATTTTGAAAAAGGGTTCATCCGTGCTGAAGTAGTAAGCTACACGGACCTTATAAACTGCGGCACTTATGCGGTTGCAAAGGAAAAAGGGCTTGTGCGATCGGAAGGAAAAGAATATGTGGTCCAGGACGGGGATGTAATACTGTTTCGTTTCAATGTGTAAAATATATACAAGGCATATTGAACTTCCCGTCACTAAAAGTGACGGGATTCCTGCTTCATAGACCTCGCAACCTACTATCTCCACAGGCGTAAATTCCCGTAGTTCCTACGGTATTATTTTTAAGCTACGTTCAACATCCTTAAACCCTCATTTAATATATTGATAGCTGCATTTATATCTCTATCATGTTTAGTGTCGCACTGTGGACATATCCATTCTCTTATACTTAAATCTTTTACATTATCGTTTTTATATCCACAAACAGAACATAATTGAGAAGAAGGATAAAACCTATCTATCTTTTGAATTATTCTATCATGCCACAATGCTTTATACTCTAACATTCTTGTAAATTTACTCCATGATACATCTGATATTGCTTTTGCTAAACGATGATTTTGAACCATGCATTTTACAGATAAGTCCTCAAGACAGATAATTTGGTTTTCTCTTATCAGCCTTGTGGATAGTTTCTGCAAAAAGTCTATTCGTTGATTTGTAATTTTTTCATATATCCTGGCCAACCTAATGCATTGTTTGTTCCAATTTTTACTTCCTTTTTGCTTTTTTGCAAGTTTTCTTTGCTCTTTTTTTAGTCTTTCTTCTAGTTTAATTAAATATTTAGGATTATCTATAATCTCACCATCAGATGTTGTAATAAATCCTTTTATACCTAAATCTATGCCTATTGCATTATCAGTTTTATAATATTTTTTAATCTCCACATAGGTACAGCAAACCGATACAAAATATTTTCCTGACTTTGTTTTAGTTACAGTACAATTTAAAATTCTACCTTGTATATTTCGAGATAAAACAATCTTGACCCAACCTAATTTTGGTAGTTTAATCTTACCGTTCTTAATTTCAATATTATTATTTGTAAATGTTGTTCTATAAGACTGTTTATGATTATGTTTTGATTTGAATTTGGGTAAGCCTTGTTTTTTATTATTTTTCTTTAATTCTCTAAAGAAATTTTGATAAGCTGTATCTAAATCTTTTAAACTGTTTTGTAAGGCGAATTTATCTACTTCTCTTAACCAAGGCAACTGCTTTTTTAAATTTGTTAAATCTGCAGAACAAGAACAATAATTCATTGTTTGCTTTTCTTTTTTATATAATTCTATCCTTTTTGCCAGATAATAGTTATATATAAATCTCGCACAACCAAAGGTTTTTGCTAATTGTATCTCTTGTTTTCTATTCGGATATAATCTTTATTTATATGCCTTATCCATATACAGATTCACCTACTTCTCTTTTTGAGATTGTATATAATTTCTTATCTGCTTTTCAGTACTTTCACTAACTGTTGCCACAAAATAAGAAGGATTCCATAAATGCCCACCCCAAAGTTGTTTCTTTAATTCCGAATACTGTTTTAATAATAATCTTGCACTTATACCTTTTAATGCTTTTATCATATTTGGTATATAATGTTGGGGCGAACAATCTATAAGTAAATGCACATGGTCTATATTTGCATTAAATTCTAATATGGTAAATCCATTTTCCAAAGCTATATTATATATTAAGTCCTTTAATGTAAATTCAATATTGCCTTTTAAATTTTGTGTCTATATTTCACACACCATACTATATGATACTGAATAGAATATACATATCCACGTCCATGATGTATTATTTACATATGTTACCACTCCCCAACATTGTTGTAACATATGTGTTATAAAAATGTCAATTATTATCAGTATTTATACTAAATATTAAACAACATATGTTATATTGTTGCCTTACTCATGAATAAATTCACAAGTGTGCGGCAACTCTTTCAATCAAACAGCCAGTGATCCTGCATCTCCATCTTCTTTCTTTAAACACAAAGTTAAGAATAAGAAGATTTCTCGGTGTTTGGGACTAATAATTATATTCATCAGAAATGCCACGAGCTGCCAAGGTATTTTTAACGCACAGACTATTCTTAATCTCTATCAATATCAGCTTGTCCAGCTCCTGACTCTTCTTTACTAATTGATTGCGATCGCAATTATCTGAACAAATCATTGTATTTATTACTTCCCTCAACTGCTCTATCTGTACCTTATACATTGGATTATACATTGCACTGCTGATTTCCATTTTAAGAAATTAAAATGGAAATCAGCTTACTCACCCCTTTACTTAATTTTACCTATTAATCGAATTCTTTTATTTATTTGCAATAATTTACACCTTATCTAATAACAAGTATACCACAAACACCAGTTCGCTTCAATACTTTTTTAAATATTTTTTTATATATTTTTTATGGTATTGAATCATAGATTAAAAAATATCTATTCGCATATACTATTAATGTATCTAAATTAATTTAAAAAAACATATTAAGAAGGTGTTAAATTGTTTTACGTAAATCCGATAATCAAACCGCAATTTGATTCTTTATCTCCGGAACTGCAAAAGGCTATCTCAGAAAAAAATGTACCATTAAACTCCCTCAATGACTTAATTAAGGTATTAGAGGAAATTGCAAACGAGGAAGAAGAATAATGATACTTTGTCTTTTAGCGGTATGACAGTGAATGTTCCGAGGCCGCATAAAAAGGCACGTTTTTTGAACTGATTTTAAACGTGCCTTTCTTTCATTAAGATGCATCTAAAGGTAAACGACAAACCATGTGCACCTTGACAAAAAAACCGCCATGATTGGCGGAGAATAACTAAGTTATTTTTTTACGACATGTTTCCGGAAGCTTATCTGACCATGGAAGTAGATCATCTAAGAATTCTAAGCTATTATCGTCCATGTGTTTTG
>JAAYHJ010000007.1 GCA_012735465.1 Clostridiaceae bacterium | reverse complement strand
TCCGAATGGCAACAATCCCTGAGGGAAATACCCATGGTGATGGTACGAATGTCCAAATTTTCTTCCTGTATCATTTTTATGGTTTCAATTACTTCAAACGGACTAATCATATCCATCCCCCTTAAATCCTGTGCATGGAATTAAATATATCTTCATGTTGTATCCTGACGGATAATCCAAGCTCTTTTCCCTTGTTTTCCAACCGGTCGGAAAGGGTTGAAAAATCGGTACACATTTTTGAAATATCAACCATCATAATCATTGTAAACATATCCTGCATGATGGTCTGGGAAATATCCAATATATTCACATTACAATTGGCTAAAATACTGCTTATGGCTGCAATAATGCCCACTCTATCCTTACCTATAACGGTTATCACGGCTCTCATGTATATAAAACCTCCTCTAAGAATTTACGATTATTCTTCCAGGGCCTGCTGTATATCTTCAATAATATCGTCCACATTCTCAATCCCTACGGAAAGGCGTATCAGGCCCGGTTCAATCCCTGCCTTTACAAGCTGTTCATCGGACAACTGCCTGTGGGTAGAACTTGCAGGATGGAGTACCGATGTTCTTGCATCGGCAACATGTACAACTATGCTTGCCAGTTTAAGCCGATCCATGAACCTCATTGCTGCTTCCTTACCGCCTTTAATTTGAAAAGACAGCACACCGCTGCATCCTTTGGGCAGGTATTTTTTTGCAAGCTCATGGTAAGGGTCATCAGGAAGGGCCGGGTAGCTTACCGATTGCACTTTATCATGGTTTTTGAGGAATTGGGCAACCCTTGTGGCATTTTCCGTATGCCTTTCCATCCTCAAATGAAGTGTCTCCAAACCTAAATTTGTAAGAAATGCATTCATAGGGCTCATGCAATTGCCTATGTCACGTACATACTGAACCCTTGCTTTTGTGATATATGCTGCACTTCCAAAATTTTCAGTATAAATAACCCCATGATAGGACGGATCGGGCTGGGTAAACCCGGGGTACTTTCCGTTTGTCCAATCAAACTTGCCCGAGTCCACTATAACTCCGCCCACGCTCGTGGCATGACCGTCCATGTATTTTGTGGTGGAATGAACTACAATATCCGCGCCAAACTCAATGGGCCGGCACAGGATAGGGGTGGCAAAGGTATTATCAATTATAAGAGGCACACCATTCTTATGGGCAATTCGTGCAAATTTTTCAATATCCAGTACACTTATCTTGGGATTTGCAATGGTCTCGCCAAACAGGGCTTTCGTATTTGGGCGAAATGCCTTTTGTATTTCTTCTTCCGGGCTGTCCGGGTCAACAAAGGTTACATCAATCCCCATCTTTTTCATGGTAACAGCAAACAGGTTATATGTACCTCCGTAAATGGCACTGGATGCCACAAAATGATCCCCGCTCTCACATACATTCATGACAGCAATCAATGAAGCCGATTGTCCCGATGAAGTGCAAAGGGCTCCTATCCCCCCTTCAAGGGCTGCAATCTTGTTTTCCACACATTCAACGGTAGGATTGCTGATTCGTGAGTACATGTGTCCGGGAACTTCCAGGTCAAACAGCTTTGCAACATGCTCCGTGGAATCATATTTAAAGGTTGTACTTTGATAAATGGGCAAAATTCTTGGTTCCCCGTTATTGGGTCTGTATCCTTCCTGCAGGCATTTTGTCTCTATTCTCCATGAATTCATTATTTTACACCTCTCGTTTATTTCTACTGGATTTATACTTACTTGTTTCAAATGATAAACCCTTGTAGAAATAAAATCAAGTATATAAATGAAAAAATGACTTTTCAGTGCAAAGCTGCCCTACTCTCATTAAAACCCTCCTGCTCCGCCTCCGCCGGAACCTCCGCCTCCTCCGCCGGAGAAACCGCCTGAGGAATGGTAACTGCTACTGCCTGCAAAGGATTTATTTAACCTTCTGCGAAATGAATTGTTTTCATTGCTTGAAAACAGCAAATACCACAAAAGCCAATTATTATTATGATAATTGATTTCATCAAATTCATCAGGATTAAATATGTTCCCCTTAAATTGCACACCCAAACCTAATGCATAAATTAGTGATATATCTAAAGAATTAATGATTTCCTGTTTGGATAAAGTTTTCTTTAAATTCTTCATATATTTTTTAAATTTTATCCATCTCTTGTATTGTTCATGTCCATAATCGGAATATCTATAAAACAGTGCGATACTATATATGAACAAAATAATTGAAACGGCTAAACCGGACAGACCAAACAGGTTTTCATAGACCAAGGTAAGTACACTCACCACAAATAATACAATCGAAAGCACCAATACAAAAACCCCATACTTTATTTTGCTCGTATCATAATATCCTTTAGATACAGCATCTTCTTTAATCTTATTTCTCCACTCGTTGTACGACCTTATAAATCCATAAGAATTACGTTTGTTATAATTTTCTATATCCCTGGTGCTTACGGACCGGCCGTTTCCCATTACATTAAATAACCAGTTCATAAAATATTTTTCATGATTTAATAAATTACTATCGTCTTCTTTTAATTTATAAAAAACATAGTCATCTTTTTCTTCTTTTATTTCCATATACCCCTTCCTAAAAAGATCCAGTATGGTTGCAAAGGGAATATTGGCATTCATCATGTTGCCTGTTAAATAGGCAGCTATGGCTGGGGTACAGTCTTCCGGTATGGCTGCACTTTCCTCATATTCACTTTTATAAACATTTTTTTCCCTTCGGAACAGGAAGGATAATGTAATAACAAGCAAAACACCTATTACTGAACCCAGAAAAGAAAATTGTCCAAGTATCCTTTTATTGGCTTCTGCCCTTTCCCGAGCCCTTGCCTGCCTGTTTTGATATGCAGCCTCTTCTTCCAATATTTTGGAATAGTTATCTATGTTTTTAACATTTTGCGACAGGGGAATAAATTCCCTGGGAAAGAGTATCCTTCCTTCAATAAAGGTGCCGGAAGGTACATCTTCCACGTATAAGGAGTAAGTGGTATTGCTTTCTTTCCTTATTTCTCCATTCAATGGGCCGTGGGCAAATACCTTCACCTGATTATTCAAATCTTCCTGAGGCAGTCTAATGATTACTTTAAATATATCAATTGGCGTTTCATTTTCATCTCCCAGAAATTTATAATACAATTCTCCCACGTCATTATACCTTACGGCTACATTTTTTACTTTATAGTTTATTCTAAAAGTCTTTTCCTGGTCCTCTGACGGAGAAAATATTTGAATACGAATTTTATCCGATTCTTCCTTTATCAAGAATACGCCCGAATCTCCCTTTTTTGCATCCTCCACATGAACATATTCTTTACCGGTAGTGCCCATGATTTCCTGCACACTTATATCGGATACCCCAAAAGTTCCTTTTAATCCTATATCCCTGAATACACCGTTGAATTTATCATTAAATTTAAAGGTAATATCTTCTGTTATGTTTAAATCTCCCGCTTCACTAATACGTGCATCTACCATCCATCGAGAAATAACCAAGCTTTCTTCTGCTGCTGCACCCAAAGGGAAACAAATCATTGAAATTGATGCAAATACTAATGCAAATACAAGAATTGCAATACCACTTATTTTTCTTAGCATAATCGCCCACCCCTTTAATTGTTCATAATTAATTTGTCTTAAATACCTCGTTAAGATTATTATAACATTATAATCACAATATATAAAATATAAAAGAACGGTACCGATTGCAATTCAATGACAATCGAAACCGTCCCCGTCAGCATTATTTCCAAACACGTTTTAAAAAGAATAATTCCTGCATATATCCGAGAACCGACATGGGACTCATGAGCATCTGATAAAAAAGCACATATGCAATAAATCCCAGCCTATTCCTCCTAATCTTTAAGTCCAATTTTCTAAAAACAAATCGCTGATATCTGTATAATATAAAATTCTGCATCAGCGCCAATGGTAATACAAACAAAGTCATAGGTCCTACAACCCAGTAATGTCCGAACAAAGCAAGAATCAGTCCTGGAATCCAGACGAAAGTATAAACGATGTCAAGGTAGGGCATAAAAAAGTTTACACCGGTTAGATATCTAACATATCTAATAGGGTGTTGCCATGGCTTAACCACTTTTAATGCTTCAATCATGCCCCTCGCCCATCGGCTTCTTTGTCTGGAAAGATGTTTTAAGGTTACAGGCACATCGGTAAAAGCCACTGCAAGGGGTCAAAAAAGACTCTCCACCTTCTTTTTAATAAACTCCAAGTAAGCACAATGTCTTCACCAATAGCATCAGGCCAACCGCCTAACTCCCGTATGTTTTCCGTCTTGTAAAGGGAAAAGGCACCTTGAGCAACCAGTGTGCCTTGGTATAAACCCTGCATCCTCTTAATGCTTGCTATACCCAAAAAATAATCCCATTCCTGAAGCTTAGCAACAAAGGTTTCCCGGCTGTTTCTTGCCAAAACGGCCCCTGCTACTGCACATACATCCGGAGGAGCTGTTTTCATACGGGACACAATAAATCGGATTGCCGATTTGTGCAGCAACGTATCGGCATCCAAGGTAACCACATATTCCGTATCAACATAATCCAATGCCTTGTTTAAAGCATTATACTTCCCTTGAGTTTCCTCATAAAGTACCAATAAGTTTAAACCAAGCTTTATTCCTGCCTCCTGTGCAACTTCAAAAGTTTTATCCGTCGATGCATTGTCCACCACTATAACTTTAATTTGACCTTTATAATCTTGCTTTGCAATGTATTTTAAAGTGTCTTCAATACCCTGCTCTTCATTTCTGCATGCAATAACAATAGTGATTACATCATGAGGATTATGTGTGACAAACTTGGGCTGCTTATCCATAAGCAAGCTCATGATTACAAAGGCATTTATATAGCCCGGGATATATCCTATTCCGGCAATTATTAATATTGCTATAGGCCTTGTAACAACCGCTGATAAATCACGTACCCAAGGAACTGATAAAATAACCGATATTGCTGCCCATAAAAATGCAACCAAATGGCTAATGAAAAATTTTGTGCTTACCTTTATATATGGGTAACTGTCAATTAGCGGAAGCTTTTTGCCATATACAGTTTTCATTTCCATGCAATCACCTCACATTCCAGCTCAAGTATAAAATAAAAATTTAACAATCTTGTTTACATAATATATTGTTCTATTATACATGCTTTCAATTGAATTTACAAATGTAGACTTTTGCCATTGTAGGATTGTCACGCATTTTAAAAAAAGATAAAATAATATGGAGAAAGGATGATATAAATGCAAATTGATGTTTTTGCCACTGCTGATGACGTCAAAGTAGAAAAAATAAGAGGAAAGGTTGCCATTGTAATAGATGCTTTTAGAGCAACAAGTACCGTCATCACGGCTTTATGGAATGGATGCAAAGGGGTTATACCTGCTTATGATATTGAACAAGCAAAAGCAAAGGCAATCCAATTGCCGCCGGGACAATACCTTTTAGGCGGAGAAAGAAATGCAGTCATGATTGAAGGATTTGACCTCGGGAATTCACCCCTGGAATACAGGAGCAAAGAGATAATTGGTAAGTATGTGATACTTACAACCACCAACGGAACAAAAGCGCTGCACCACGGAAGCAGCGCTTCAAAGGTGATAACAGCCGGCTTTTTAAACGGAGAAGCTGTTGTAGAGCATATTTTAAAAAATAGTTTTCAGGATATTGTCATTATTTGTGCAGGTACGGAAGGAAATTTTTCCATGGAAGATATATTATGTGCAGGCAAAATCATAAATGATCTTTTAAACAAAACAAAAGACATGCAGTGTAATGATTTGGCAGTTGCAGCACAAAATTTATACCAAAATAACAAAAGGGATATGGAAGGGCTGCTGCGCCGGACTTATCATTATAATAAACTGGTAAGCTTAGGTTTTAAACAGGATATAGACTATTGCCTGCAGGAAGACATTTGCCCAATCATTCCTCTTTTTGCCAACGGTGTTATAGTTCCTGCCGGATAAAGAAAGGGATGGCTCCAAATGCGTTTGCAAATGGATGCCATCCCTTTCTATACTTCTTATTAACTTATTAATATGTTTCAGCAAATACTTCAAAGAATGCCTTTGGATGCAGACATGCAGGACATTTTTCCGGTGCACTTGTGCCCTCATGTATGTATCCGCAGTTGGTGCACTTCCACAATACCTTTTCATCTTTCCGGAATACTTTTCCTTCTTCCATATTCTTGGCCAGTTTGTTAAAACGGATTTCATGTCTTTCTTCTGCAGCAGAAATCATTCTAAATGCAGTAGCAATTTCAGGAAATCCTTCTTCCTCTGCAACTTGTGCAAAAGCCGGGTACAACACGCTCCATTCTTCATTTTCACCGCTTGCAGCAGCCTTTAGGTTATCAAGGGTCGTACCCTGTGCTACCGGGTATGAAGCGTTAATTTCAATAGCTGTAGGTAGTTCATCCTTTAACCCTTCAAGAAGAAACTTATAAAACCTCTTTGCATGTTCTTTCTCATTATCAGCAGTCTCAATGAAAATATTCCTAATCTGCTTATATCCTTCCTTATCAGCAATGGATGCGTAATAGGTATAGCGATTGCGCGCTTGGGATTCACCCGCAAAAGCCTTTAAGAGATTTTCAGCAGTTTTAGTTCCTTTTAAATTCATTATTCAGACCCTCCTTAATTGTTATTTATATAATTAATGCATTTTGCACAAATGCCTTTGAAAAATATGTCCTTTTGGCGAATTTTAAAATTCTCCAACCCACTTATTTCTATACCCTCTAATTTAACAAAAAAATCATAAATTTTATTACAATTTTCACATTTAAAATGCCCATGCTCCGATGTATCTGCATCAAATCGTGCTTCGTTTTCTTCAATGGTAATAACTTTGATTAATCCTGCCTCATTAAAAAGGTTTAACGTATTGTAAACGGTAGTCTTTGAAAGAGTAGGTATATCCTTTACAAGCTCAGTATAAATTTCATCAACATTTGGATGATTTTTTTGCTGTATGAGATATTCCATAATTTTAATTCTCGCATATGAGGGCTTTATATTATTTTTTATCAGCTGGTTGCTAATAGAGTTCCTATCCATAATCAGTTTCTACTCCTTGAAAACTAAAAAATAAATGTAATTATTACATATTTGTAATAATTACATTTTTATTATAATTACAATCATACCTGATGTCAATACTTTTTTTAAATTTTTACAATAAACTCTATCGAAATTATTTAACAATTTATATTTTAAATGTATCCCCATAAGAACTTTTAACCAGGATCATATACGAAAAATGATTTTTTCCAATTTATCTATAAAACCAATTTCCGAAAGGGTGTATAGCCCTAAATTTGTAAACAATATTATCATCACAAAGAATATGCTAAATATATCATACTTTATCGGTGCATCCTTATCCCGTGATAAAAATCTATAGTATAATATTTCAAATCCCAATAATATCAGCATTAAAGGCCAAATCTTAAAAACCAGATGTATGGCTGTGCTCCCGCTTATCTGAGATACAAAGATAATCACGCCAAAAGCTATCAAGACTATGGCCATGGTGACTGTCCCAACCCTATTTTCCTTCATTGTCTTCCACCTCTGTCTTGTTAACCCCATTCTTATTTTTGTTTTTAATCAGGATCACAACTCCTGCAACAATGAACAGCAGGGATACAATGGACGTCTGTATATAATTGCGAATAGTTGGGTCTATTAAAGGATAAAGCACCTTTTCGATCATGGCAATTACCCCTATCCCAATCAATCCATATCCAACCCATTCCGGTTTAATTATTCCAGACAGTTCTAAATCTTTTCCTTTTATTTCTTCACCGGAACTGTCCACCATATGAAAAGCATCAAAAAAACCATAAAACCAAATCAACGGCAGCAGGAATAATGGAAAGGATATTCCCAGCCAGCCCATGAAGAATACGGAAAACAGGAAACTAGCCATTATAATTAATCCTTTTGTTTGGTATCCCAGGTACATATGCCCTGCGCCGGGGATTATTGAAAGGGCAAGGGTCAAGGTTTTCTTGTTGGACAGACTGTCCATGGGTATATTATTGGCATTGCCGTTATTATATAACTGGCTCAGTTCCATGCTCTTCCAGGCGGAAAACATATCAGTAATTGAAACCAGCCAGATAATCGGATAGGCAAATATAAAAATTAATATATACTCGTCCCTTCCGGTTATTTCGTACAATCCTAAACTTCCTGCAAAAACACCAAAAGTAATCATAAAAAATATTATCGCTCTTTCCCTTAAATTAATGTAAAAATGGGCCAACCCCGGTATGGCAGATAATATAAATGCAATAAACTTGCTTTTACCCCTCATTACCTCTCCTCCTTAATTGTATCAATATTTTCAATACGGTATATAAAGCTTGATGTGGTATTTACTATACTATTAGATAAATCAGCTACCAGGTTAGTTTTATTGCTTCTTATCCTGTCATTAGTTACTTGAATGGACATTGCAAATCTGGGTACCGTATCAACCAGCCTGGTATAAAAACCACTTAAACTCAAAAAAACAGTTACGGATGCTGCTGCTACATACATGGCAAACTGGTAATTAAAAGCTTTCTTTTTATTCTTTGCCAGCTTTTCTTTGGGCATTGGTATTTTACTCATCACCTTTTGTTCAAAGTTTTCAGGTATGATTTTACCTGCCTGTTCCACCTCTTGCCCATCAATAAGGGATAGGAAAATATCCATGCAGGTGCCGCAGCTATACATGTGTTCTTCCATATCTTCCATTTTTTCTTTTGGCAGCACTTTATTTTTGTAAAGCAGCCATTCTACATAATCATAATGCTTTATATCTATCCCTCCATTTCTCTCTTATCATTATTTTTGCTCTGTACAGCCTTGAGGCCACTGTTTTAACGGTTATATTCTCTTCCTGTGCAATTGCTTCGTAGGACTTTTGTTGAAAATAAAATTTGGTCAAAGTATTCCTGTAAATCTCCGGAATGCTGTTTATAGCCCTCAATAGTTCATCATGCTTCTCCTTTTGAATTAATTGGTATTCAGGGCTGTCACTTTGATCTTCTTCCATTTCTTCGGTAAGTCTGTCCTCTAATTTGTGCTTGCTTTTTTTACGTCTTAAAAAGTCTATGGATTTATTTGCTGCAATACGACCAATCCAACCTTTAAAGTTATCGTGATCATAACCGGGCAAGGAGACATATACTTGTATGAATACTTCTTGTGCTATATTCTCCACTTCATCGTAGTCCCTGACAAAATTAAGAATAATGGCAAAAACATAATTTTTGTAGTTTTCAATAAGCTTAGAAAAGGCCTCTTCATCTCCTAAGGCTGCTTTTTTAATCAGAATACTGTCCTGGTCCATGTCTCCCCCCCTTTCTCCATAAATAATAACGCCGCATGATTATATATTACTGCAGAAAAACAAAAAAATTTTTTTGAATAATAAAACCCGCCTTGTAATGCCATACATTCATTTATAATCTCTTAAACATAATCAATGAACATTTTTCCTGTAAACTGTAACAAAATTATACTGCCCATAATATACTGTTACTGTAAACACGAACACTTCTATTCATATGGAAAAATGCTCTTAGAAGCAATTCATAATACTAAAATCAAACGAATTACAAGGGATAATGTTTTATCAAAACATAAACGGCTTGTGTAACGCAAATACGTAATCTTATGTTAAGTAAACTTACGTAAATTAATAAATTTAAACACATTGTACATGTTTTTCCTTTGAATAGAAAGTATGTTCGTGTTTAAATAAAAATTTTAAATTAAAGGAGGCTATTTATAATGTCCTGTTCTGTAAAGAAAAAGAAAGATAAAAAAGATAAATTTTGCGTAGAATTCGACCGTGAAAGAGATTGCCCAACCAGCTGCTGCCCTAAACCAGTTGTTATGGAATGCCAAAATGTTAGCGGAGTTACATTACCGATATTAACAGCTGATTTAATAACCGGAGCACCTGCCCCAACTACGGTCGGTACTATTTCAGCAGATCTTAGCTGTTTCTGCAGGCCATGCGTAAAACTGGATTTTTCAGCAGTCGTGGTACTTCCTTTAATTGCATTGGCTGTAGGCGGTGAAATTATATTTAGAATCTTCAGAAGCTGCAACGGTCAAAATGAAGTGCAGGTAGGATCCTTCAACTTCCCGCAGCCTGTATTAGCAGCTGACATTGGCGGTAGCGAATCAATTCACTTTACGTTCTGCGACTGTCCATCCTGCCCTGCTGAGTGCTGCTCTTATAGAATTACGGTTGAAACAACTTCCGTAGGTGCTGCCATTACCAGCTATACTATTAATCAGGGAACAATTGCTATTACGGTTGCAGAAAGATGCTAAAACAATAAAAGAAAGCTGTGCAATGTCTTGCACAGCCTTTTTTTATTGTTTAAAAAACAACCATGCAATTATGGCCTAATTGCATGGTTGCAAAATATTTAAACATTTATGGTGAGCCATCCGCGACTCGAACGCGGGACACCTTGATTAAAAGTCAAGTGCTCTGCCTACTGAGCTAATGGCCCAAAAATAATTCGAGGCACAGTGTGCCGTGCCTCACAAGTCGGTATGATACTACATAATTTTACTTATGTCAATAGTAATTTCTCATTTT
>JAAYHJ010000088.1 GCA_012735465.1 Clostridiaceae bacterium | reverse complement strand
TACAATAGTATTCACAAGAGATCCTCCTTTTCAAAGGTTTTTGATGGTGATTCTATTGTATCAAAAAGTGAGGATCTCTTGTTTTTTTATCCTTAAAATGTCCTACAATTATTTTACACTATGCTCCCGGCGTAAAAAAGACTTCTCTGCCATTGTTTATGTACCTTATAGAAATTTCCGGATGCCCCAATATAAATTTTTCAACAATACTGCTCACATGTACTGCTTCTGTGGAATCCTTTTTTAAAAATTTCATCCTTGCAGGCGTATTGTAAAAAAGGTTTCTTACAATAACGGTTGTTCCTTTAGGGTGGCCTATTTCCTCGTGCTTAATTATTTCCCCTGCTTTTGCCACCACATGTATACCTGCCTTGGAAGATGAAGTATTGCTAAATAACTCCACGTGGGCTACAGCACATATACTTGACAACGCTTCTCCCCGGAACCCCAATGTAGTGATATTATCCAGGTCATCGGATGTGCGTATTTTGCTTGTAGCATGGCGTTCAAAAGCAATAACTGCATCTTCTTCATCCATTCCTATTCCGTCATCCGACACCCGAATATATGAAATTCCTCCCTTTTTAATTTCAACGGTAATGGTTCGGGCATCAGCGTCAATTGAGTTTTCTACCAGCTCCTTGACTACTGAAGCCGGGCGTTCTACCACTTCCCCTGCTGCAATCCTATTGGCAACACTGGAATCCAAAACGGTAATCCTTCTCATCTTAATCCTCCTAAATATTCTTTGCCTTCTGCTGTAATTCATAAAGTATGTTCATGGCTTCAATAGGAGTCATGGTGTTAATCTCTAAATTTTTTAACCGATTTATTATCTCATTTTTTTCAATATCAAAAAAAGCCATTTGCGGTTCCTGTGCAAAGGTATCTTTTTTGGGCCCCTTTTGTTTTACCTTCACCTGAGCACCCTTATTTACGTCCGCACTTTCCAAAGCTTTTAGTATTTGCTTTGCACGGTGGATCACTTCATCAGGAACACCTGCCAGCTTTGCTACTTCAATTCCATAGCTGTCGTCAGCTCCACCACGTATTATCTTCCTGAGAAAAGTAATATCATCGCCCCGTTTCTTTACCGCAATACAATAATTTTTTATTCCCTCCAGTTTATCTTCGAGCTCTGTAAGTTCATGGTAATGGGTTGCAAACAACGTTTTTGCACCTATCTTTTTTACATCGCAAATATACTCAATAACCGCCCATGCAATGCTCAACCCATCATAAGTACTTGTACCTCGTCCAATTTCGTCCAATATGAGTAAGCTCTTAGGGGAAGCATGATGGAGTATATACGCCACTTCGCTCATTTCAACCATGAAAGTGCTTTGCCCCGAGGCAAGGTCATCGGAAGCCCCTACCCGCGTAAATATCTTATCCACCAATCCAATTTGGGCAGAGGAAGCTGGGACAAAACTTCCCATTTGTGCCAGAAGCACAATAAGTGCAACCTGACGCATATAGGTGGATTTTCCTGCCATATTTGGTCCTGTGAGAATACACAACCGGTTATCCCTGTTATCCAGAAAGGTATCGTTAGGTATAAACATACTGTCTTTGAGCATTTGTTCTACCACCGGATGCCTCCCGTCCTTAATGCAAATCTGGTCGGAAAGATTGACTTCCGGCATGCAATAATTGTTTTTTTGAGCCACTTCAGCAAGGGAGCATAATACATCAACAGTTGAAATAACTTTTGCACTTTTTTGAATACGGCTGATTTGCTGCTCTATTTTTTCTCTGATTTCGCAGAAAAGCTGGTATTCCAACTGGACCAGTTTTTCCTCCGCTCCCAGTATTGTATTCTCAATTTCCTTTAATTCGGGCATGATATACCTTTCACAATTTGCAAGGGTTTGTTTGCGGATATATCGGTCCGGTACATTATCCAAATGGGATTTTGTAATCTCTATGTAATATCCAAATACCTTATTAAATCCAACCTTTAGGTTTTTTATACCGGTCTTTTCCCGCTCTTTCGCCTCCAATGCAGCTATCCATTCCTTTCCTTCAACCGATGCTTTTCGCAGGCGGTCTACCTGTTCATCATAGCCTTCTTTAATTATTCCGCCTTCCCGGACCGAAAAAGGCGGGTCCTCTACGATTGCCCTTTCAATCCATTCAAAAATATCTGATAAAACGTCCAGGTCCGAATACAGGCCTTTTAACAAAGAAGTTTCGCACTGGGCCAAAAGCGCTTTAATTTCAGGCAGATAGCTTATGGATTTTTTCAGTGCAATAAGGTCGCGACAATTTACCGAACCATATATAATTTTACTGAGCAACCGTTCTATATCATAAATATTTTTTAAACAATCAATGATTTCCTGCCTTAGAATGCTGTTATTTACCAGTTCATTTACTGCCAAAAGCCTTTTTTGTATTTGAGCACAATTTAATAAAGGCTGCTCCACCCATTTTCGCAATAACCTGCCTCCCATTGCAGTGCGGGTTTTGTCCAGCACCCACAAAAGAGAACCTTTTTTTGTTTTTTCACGCATGGTTTCAGTTAATTCCAGGTTGCGACGGGTGGAAACATCAATATCCATAAACTGATTGGTTGAGTAATAATGTATTTCTGTTATGTGCGACAGATTGTTCTTTTGCGTCTGCTCCAGGTACTCAAGTAATGCACCCACGGATCTCAGAGCATGATGATTATCCTGTAAACCCGTGCTGTTTAAGGTTAATATATTAAAATGATTGGTAACCTTTGCTGAAGCGGCATCCTGTTCAAAGCTCCAGTCAGAAAAATGCTCCAGGCAGCAGTTAAACCTTTCCTTTAATATACCGCGCAAGGCAGCATCATCAACCGCATCCTTATTTCCAATGGCTTCGGAAGGACAATAACGTGCCAGCTCATTGAGCAGTATATCTGAAAAATCGTCCTGTACAATCTGTGAAGCATATAATTCACCCGTTGTCACATCAACAAAGGACAGCCCAACCCCTTCCTTATCCTTGTAAAAACATGCCAGAAAATTATTTTTCTTTTCATCCAGCATTGAAATGTCGGTAATGGTTCCCGGAGTTACTACCCTAACTACATCCCTGCGTACAATTCCCTTTGCTTCACTAGGGTCTTCCACCTGCTCACAAATAGCAACCTTATATCCCTTGCTTACAAGTTTGGCAATATATGAATCGGCAGAATGAAAAGGAACCCCGCACATGGGCGCCCTCTCATCCTGACCGCAATCCCGCCCTGTTAAAGTTATTTCCAGTTCTTTTGATGCTAATTCCGCATCATCAAAAAACATTTCATAAAAATCTCCCAATCTAAAAAAAAGTATGCAGTCCTTGTACTGTTCTTTTATTTGCATATATTGTTGCATCATAGGCGTCAATTGCGCCATATTATCACCCCTTATTTAGCAGCCCCTGCAGGTACCAGTACTACATTTACCGGGGAGGCAGCCTTTTTTATTTTCTTCGCCAATATAAAAATATAATATGCTATTTATGGTGTTTAGAAGCTGCTCGAAATCCTTCTTTGCTTCAATATATTCTTTAATATTTTCATTTTCATACAACCGATTAAATTCTTCCTGTAATTCTTTCTTAACACTCTCAATCTGCTCGGCATTCAGTTTACCACATCGTATAAGCATTGCAGCCTGTCTTCTTTTTTGATTATATTGTTTTAATAAATCCTGTGCTTTACTGTCATTTAGCTGAGCTTCCTCCGCATTTTTTAACCTGATATATTGTTTTGACTCGGCAAGCATTTCACCAAGCTCTTTTGCCTTTTCAATAATATTATCCAAAAAAGATTCCTCCTCAAATTTTTTGCAACCAAATTGTGTTGAATCATGCCTTTTCCCACATCTTATCAATCAACTGTTCAATCTGATTTTTTCGTTTCTTTGTCTCTTCCACATCAATCTCAATCCTGATAACATCTCCGTCCCTGGCACCGGGAACCAGGACCTTTGGCAAATTAACCATGGTCTTATCTTCCAATTCGACAACTGCATATTCACCTTCAAACCGGTCAATTATCACCTTCATATTTTCCCTCCGTTAACCTGCACCCTTTATATGTGCCGATAAAAAGGAAGCTTTTAGATTATTTTATTACAATAAATAATATAATGCAAGGATTTGAGCACTCCCCTTTGCCTGAATGAACCTTACTGTTTATATGGTTTGTTTATATAACAAAAAAATCAGTTAACAAAAGTTTAAAATAACTTGTTAACTGATTATAACCCAGTCAGTGCCCTCCACCTGCGGAGGTGGAGGCATTTTATACCTGTTTTATTAAGCAGCTATATTGATTTTGGGTGCATACTTATTGTACTTCGATAGAACCTGTAACATTGCCTCCGTTTTCCAATTTAAAGGAAGATTTATACTCCTCCTTTGCAAAATAAACATTACCTTCAATTGTGGCATCTATCACGCGGAAGCCATTTGCTTCAACATAAACATCGCCTTTGAAAGTACCACCCTGAATTCTTGTATTTTCACTTCTGACGATTAACTTAGGAGCTTCTAAAGTATAAGTAGCTGTTTTGTTGCGGTTTTCATCCTGTGAATAAAGTGCTATCTTGCGGTCAACTTCGCCTCTGTTTTTAAACTCACCTTCTAAAACAATCTCTTTATCAACAACTATATCCTTTGTCAAACATATTATCCAGGTTCCGTCTTTACTTGCTGCTTTTAATAAAGAATCCTGGTCGCTTACCATTGAAGCAGCAGTTACAAGATCAGCCTGACCTGACCCCGGCGCTTTCGTTTGTTTAGCACCACATCCTGCTAATAAAACAGTTGATATTACCAATAATAATGCTATTAATTTTATTTTCTTCATCATATACCCCCCCAAAAAGTATATTTTGGATTTTTATGAAAACTATTATAACATATATATGTAAAAAAACAAGTAAAATTCGGTAATTAATCATAGAAAAACAATAGAAATTATCGCAAATGATTTTTTACTGAGTCCTTATACTGACTCAGTTAAGCATAAGAAAGCGAAAAACGCCCGTATACGGACGTTTTTCGCACATGTGATACGAGTAAGTCTATAAGCCGAGTTCTGTATTCGATAGTCATCTATCTAGGCCATGCATTGCTGCATGGCTCAAGCCACCTACCCAGGAGAACGTCGGGCCAACTTAACTCTCCTCTATGCGGTGTTGCTCCAGGTGGGGTTTACAGAGCAGCCTAGTCGCCTAGCTGCTGGTGAGCTCTTACCTCACCTTTCCACCCTTACCTTACCAGTAAAACTACCGGAAGGCGGTATATTTCTGTTGCACTTTCCTTGGAGTCGCCTCCACTGGGAGTTACCCAGCACCCTGCCCTATGGAGCTCGGACTTTCCTCGTATGCGGCCTTTCGGCACTGCACACGCGACTATCTGACTTACTCATCCTATTTATTTTTTAGACAAAAGATATATTAACATGTATACTCGTTTCTGTCAATAGAAATTGTTTTGTTGTGTTTTGGTTATGTGTTTTATTCGTTCTTGTAATATATGCTATCCAATAATATTTACTTTATTTTATATATGGGTTTATTGAATTCGGCTGGAACTATGTTTATGCCCTTCGATGCAAAAGCATCTTTTAAATAATCAACCAAAAATGGTACAACAATATTTTCCGTTTCATAATGCCCGGCATCAATTATATTTAATCCTAATTGTTGCGCTAATTGGGCATCATGATATTTGATATCGCCGGTAATATAAACATCTGCATTTTTTGTAGCGCTAATCTGTATAAACTCTGCTCCGCTACCGGTGCAAAGGGCTACCCTTGAAACATAGCTTTCTTCATTTCCTACATACCTTATGTAATCTGTATTTAAAACCTTTTTAACATTGTCAACAAAATCACCAAAACGAACTTTTTCACGCAGCTTACCTATCCTTCCAAGGCCAATGGGTTGTCCTTCTACTTCTAAATGATAAATATCATAGGCCACTTCTTCATAGGGATGGGCCTGCAGCATGGACTTGATCACTCCATTTACTTTTTCTTCCGGCACAATTGTTTCCAGACGATATTCATTAACTTTTTCCAGTTGCCCCTTGCTACCTATAAAAGGGTTAGTTCCTTCCAATGGCTTAAAAGTACCTATTCCTTGTACCATAAATGTGCAGTCGCTATAATCCCCAATCCATCCTGCTCCTGCACCGGCCATTGCTTCCCTTACCCTATCTTCATACCCAACAGGCACAAATACTACAATTTTTTTCATCTTTTTTCTTCTTAGCTCTTCAAGTACTTCCACTTCTTCCAACTTAAGAAGGGATGCAAGAAGATCGTTCAAGCCGCCTTTGACAATATCTAAATTGGTATGTGCTGCATATACGGAGATTTTGTTTTGTATCAAACCATAAATCATACTCCCTAAAAGATCATTTTCATTGATTTTCTTGATTGCTTTAAAAATCATGGGATGATGGGAAATGATTAAATCAATCCCTTTACTGATCGCTTCCTTGACCACTTGAGGTGTTACATCAAGAGTAACCAGTACATTTTCTACAACCTGTTCCTCGTTGCCCACCATCAACCCGGGATTATCCCAGGATTCTGCTAAATTAAGAGGTGCCAGCTCTTCAAGATATTGAATAATATCTTTGCATTTAATCAACCTTATCACTCCTTTTCAATCATTTTTTTTATTTTCTCATATTCCCAAATCTTTTTTTTGAATTCCTCTCTCAGGATGCACACATTATTTGAATCCTTATCCTCCATCTGCATGAGAATTCTTTCCATAGTGTTAATAGACTTAATAAGCCACGTTCCTAGCAACGGGTCTCTTTTTTCAATTAGTTTTTTACCGACCGAATAATATATTTCCTTTTCAATTTTTTCGTCTCCAGGTTCTGCTGCAATAATATTATATATTTTATGTCCTTCCGCAGCCAATGCTTCGTCAGCAATTATAAAATGATTTTCTGCCAGCCATCTTCGTACTTCTTCCTGGGCTATCATTGGCTGAAGAATCAACCTTTTTATGTTATTGAGAACCCGCTTGGATGCAGTCAAAATATCCGTGATTAGTATACCGCCCATACCGGCAATAATAATCACGTCCACCTCTCCGGGCTTAATTGTCTCAAGACCGTTACCCAAACGAATATCAATACTGTTTGTCAAACCATATTTCTTAACATTTTCCAATGCTTTTCCCACCGGCCCTGGCCTTACATCGGACGCAATGGCATAAGTTGCAATACCCTTTGTCACAAGATATATAGGTATATATGCATGATCCGTCCCGATATCGGCAACCCTTGTCCCGGCAGGTACCATATCTGCAATAAGCTGTAGGCGCGGTGTGAGCTTGCAAGTTTTGTTTTCCTTATGTTTCATGTTTATTGTATCATCCTCAACTAACAAATTTTCCATTTCATATTACCTCTAAAACCAGTACTTATCAAGGGCTTCTATCTTATATATGTTTAAGAAAAACATGGCATGTTTTTTACCATAATTCTTATATAAAAGATGTTTTTCTTTTTCATCGTGGTTCAACTTCATTAAATAGCAAAAAAACAGACCACAAGAAATTGTATTATTTCTTGTGGTCTACTATGGTGGGCCTTCAGGGACTCGAACCCCGGACCAACCGGTTATGAGCCGGTAGCTCTAACCAACTGAGCTAAAGGCCCAAAAAATATGGCTCCTCAAGTAGGACTCGAACCTACGACCCTGCGGTTAACAGCCGCATGCTCTACCGACTGAGCTATTGAGGAACGTTGCTATTTTATTATACTATGTTTTTTTAATAATTTCAAGATGTATAATTAAAAATCTTTCTTTGTTTTACAAGATTATTTAAACCTTTTTAGTAATCCTTCAAGCATTCTGGCATGTCGTGCTTCGTCCTTTGCCGATTCCATAAAATAATTCCGCGCACTTGTTAACCCCAGTTCTTCAGCTTTGTCAGCAGCTTCTTTCTTCCCCTGATTTGCAAAAGTCTCTCCATCTAACATTAATTTAATGTTATCAAATAAATCATTTTGTATCATACCATTTAGTTCTGCAAACCTGCTGGCATGCTCTGCTTCTTCCCAGGCAATAGTTTTTAACACTTCGGCTATTTCCGGATACCCTTGTCGCTGGGCCAGTCGCGCTATAGCTAAATACATGCCGACTTCACTTGTCTCACCTGAAAAATTTTGTTTAACAATTCTTTCTAATTCTGTCCCTTTAGTCTCCCCTATCACTTCTTCAATTACAAATTTTCTGTCTTCCATCTTTATCCCTCCTTATGTAAACTATCTTTTATTATTTTAAATGATGATAATATTTTATCAGCGACTTCAGGATTGATCATTTTTATATCATTAAGGTATAAAAGGGTACTACCCCTATATTCCTGAGGTTCTCCCAATAGTATTATTTCCAATGAAGATCTAATAATATTTATAATACATTCTTCATCATGATATAAATTACAGTTTCGGCACTGATGTAAAAGATATGAAACAGCTTCAATAACTGTCTCATCATCATATACCTTTGTATCACTTGCAGGAATATTGTCAATACCTCCCGGGATAAATTTATCGTCTTTTTTTATTGATGTAATGATACACTTTTTGCAATAGCCAATGATGCAAGAATCTTCTTTGCATTTGCCGCATAATTCTTCTGTTAAACAACATTCACTTACGTATGAAATCAGACCATCAAAATTAATTGAAGCACTCATTATCTTTCCTCCAATTATTATTGGTCATTTATCAATATACCACCATTAGTAATAAATAAACAATATTATAAATATATAATATTTTGAATTGGGAAAATTGGTATTAGATAGAAAAAATTCTACTGTTGCTTTCATTGATTATAGAGATACTATTTGATAAAATTTTAGATAATAAAGATTACATAAAGAAATAATAATATCACCCAGAATATTGAACAGACAGTTAAGAGAGTAATAATGGAGCGTATATTAAATGAACAAGAGCATAGTATTGTTTTGCGGGTTGTTTTTATGGAATTTCACAACTTTTCTTATGATGGGAATGGATAAGTATAAGGCAAGAAAATCTGGGAAACGCATCAGTGAAAAGACATTTTTTATTTCTGCTTTTTTATTTGGTGCTGTTGGTATAATGCTCGGTATGTATATATTTCGTCATAAGACTAAGCATCTAAGCTTTAGGGTGCTTGTCCCTATAGCCGTCACCATTAACTTCATACTAGGATATCTTGCATGGCTTTTAAAATTTTTCAAATTCCACTAATATTCAAGCCCTATTTTCAAATGCCAGTTAAATTTTGATTCTTTACATATTGTATGCTTATTTGAATAGCTTTGCAATTATTGATATTTTTTCAAATACTGACCTTACCCTGATAAAATAGACACAAAGAATAGCTAGTTTTCTCTTTTATTCTTTGTATCTAAGGATGTATATTTACTGGATGTCAAGGGTGAATATGAACTTGCTTACGCTCACCCTTGACATCCATCCAACAGATTGCATAAATATAAATATTATACATAATTATATAAAGGAGAACCCAACTTAGAAAAGCTAAAAATTTGTCTAGACAATAGGGGGCATTATGTATTATCTTCTTTTGCACTGGAATATGTAACCAATATAGGAACATTAACCCTATATTGGTAAATTAATTTTACATATCTGAGTTTATAATATTTACTTGACATACTTTCATAACTTCAAGTGCATTTTTGTGACTTTCCGGAGTAGTACCTGCACAACAACTTGCATCAACCGTTATCTTAACTTCCGGTAAAAATGCTTTGATTAATAACGCATTAGATATCACGCAAATATCAGTACATAAACCACACAATTCTATTTCATCTATAGGATTATCTTTATTAATCTCGGTTAACTTTTTTACCAAGTGTATTGAACCAAATGTTTCCTTTTCATAAACTTCATCGCAAAATTCTAAAAGTTCATTGCAAATTTGCCAACCTGTAGTACACTTGATACAGTGTGGTATTGGTAAATTAAGTCCTTCTTGGGTTTCTAGATAATCCGTATTATGAGTATCTTGTGTAAATATAATTGTATACCCTTTTTCTTTGTACTCTCTTACTTTGTCTACTACTTTTGGTACTATGAGTTGCGCTTCTTTCGTTCCTAATGAACCGGTTATAAAATCATTTTGCATATCAATAACTATTAAATATTTATTCATAATATAATCATCTCCTTTTCATATAATTATCATAAATTTAAGTCAATAAATCAAGGTTTCAATTTTCTTTCCACATATTAAGCATAGATAATTTTACGTCATTGCCTGACTATTGGATTTACACCTCAAATTCGTTTATTTCTGACCTCCAATGCATTAATATTCTGATATTTTGCTCAAATAAGCTTGATTAGAATATTTTTTGAATTTTCCCAACACCCTGTCCACTACCGCAATCCTTTCGTCAAGATTTCCTCTCAACTCAATATAAGCAAGCTTACGTTCCTTTAAATCTGCAATAATTTGCTTCTGGAATATGTGCCTTTTCTGATCTCCTGATCTATCCCAAGTATCATCATATGGAATATCATCACAGCAAAGAAAATATAAATCATATCGGGACTGGGCTCTTAATGCCATCATTTCAAGCTCCGGTAAAGCATATCCATGATAGTCCATTGCATACATGTATGTTGTAATGGCATTTGTATCTACAAACATATATTTATTTGCATGGTAAACAAGCTTATCTTCCCTTTCAATATGCCCTCTGCCTATTTCTACCATCTGCTCCGCAGTAATTCTTCTATTAATTTGGTGTTTTTCCCAATATTCTCTTCCATATTCGGGCATCCAGACCGTATT
Organism: Clostridiaceae bacterium; assembly: GCA_012735465.1. Taxonomy (GTDB): domain Bacteria; phylum Bacillota; class Clostridia; order SK-Y3; family SK-Y3; genus JAAYHJ01. The sequence goes on along the minus strand of JAAYHJ010000088.1, from coordinate 6,758 downwards.
ATATTTTTTTGCCAACTCTTTAGATATGGTTGTTTTTCCGGTAGACATGGCACCTACAAAGACTACTTTTATAATTAAGTCATTATAAACAACCGGGGAAATAAACTCTTTATACTTATACGGGTTTTCTCGGATCATAGTTGCAGAAATAGGAAATATATCTCTGTTTACATCAATCTGTCTGTTCTCAGCTCCCAGTGCTTGACTTACATGTTCTCCATAAAACTCATTCGAATAAAAATGGGTTATTTTGATATCCTGAAGCTTTTGTAAAATATAGTCCTCGTTTATTTTTTTAATTTCTGGCGTATCGCCCACTTCTTGCGGTCCGTCCCAGGCTTCAATTACTTTAACATCAGGATACAAAGTCTTGATCCATCTGCTTCTAATATGGAGGGGTACTTCAATCACATCCGTATCATATATCAATACTATAAGTTCATCCATTTCCCTTAATGCTGTTTCAATTACAAATTGATGTCCTTTATGCAAAGGAGCAAATTTCCCCAAAAACAAACCGGTTTTTTTCATTTCATCACATCCATTTCACTTAAGATTTAAGATACAGAGGTTACAACTTGGTCATCTATACCGTTCACTTTTGAACCCTTATGCCACACATAAAAACCATATACACTATTTACTAAATAGGCCGACCACATAACTACCATTGTTGCAGCATTACTATTTCCATCTACAAATCTATAAACCCACATTATTATTGATACAAAATTGATGCAGAAATATAGTATCCATTGCTCCCTGTACCGCAAAGTCATTACAACTGTTGCAATGATTGATGCAGAATTTGTAAAGGCGTCTATGTAAGGCGTATTTTGTCCATCCAGTGTTGAAAGCCAATACCCGTAAGTATAAGTTCCTACAGCACAAAGCGTTATCATCAATAACAGGCCTTTCCAGTCCATTTTTTTCATAATTACTGTTTTATCTTTCATTTTTCTCCGCCATGCCCACCAACCGACAATGTTCATAGGAACAAAAAACAAGATATTAAGCATTGTTTCACCATACAGACCATTTTGATAACTTAGCCATGCATAGGCAATTGAATTATACATTCCATAATAATACGTCCATATACTACCTTTAGCTGCAAGTACCACACAAAAGACACCGCTAATGAAAACGCTGAACCCAAAAATATTGTCTTCCCATACAACCGATAGAACAATTGCAACCATAGAAAATACTGTTAACCAAATGATTTCGAATAAATTCCAATTCTTCAATTTCATATTAATCACACTCTTTCTCAACCCAAGCTTTTCAGGGTCTAAATATACTCTTTTTTATACGTTCTCATCAATATTTAAGTTATATCATCTTGCATAACATTAATACTGTCTTTCATCTTACATCATACTCTTTCCAATTGTCCTATTCCTCTGCTTTGGAACCGTTAGCCCAATTCGGATTAAATTTAAACAACTTTGACGGTCTATGTCCTACATCTTTTTTAAATTTATTTGTTTCAATTACCATGTTTGCAATCTTCCTTCTGAAGTTAGCCTTTAACAGTTCCGTGTCCAATATAATCTCGTATACTTGCTGAAGTTCAGTTAATGTAAAAAGCTCAGGCATCAGGTTAAATGCTATATCTGTATACTCGATTTTATTTCTTAATCTTTCAATTCCATATACGATGATTTTTGCATGATCAAAGGCCACTCCATTTGATTCAACCACCTCCCTTTGAATCCTCATTACTTTCCCCTCCAACGTTTTTACAACTTTTACAATTGCTGAAAGCTTTTCAACTTCATTGTATAAGTTCAGCTTAAACAACTTCTCAAGAGCATATCCATTTTCATTAATAGTCTTTTTCTCTTGGTACGACTTGCATGATACTGTGAACCATTTTGCATCTGCTGCATCACTGCTTCCACTAATATCAAGTCCAGAACTATCAACCAGTGCCATATAGGAAACGCTTATTACTCTTGTTCGTGGATCTCGCTCAACATCTCCCCACGTATAAAGCTGCTCCATATATACATTATCAATATTGGTTTCCTCTTTTAGTTCACGCTGAGCTGCTTCTTCTATGCTTTCATTCATTTTTACAAAACCACCCGGAAGAGCCCACTGTCCCATATATGGGTGTTCTCCCCTCTTTATCATCAAAAGTTTTAGTACTTTTTCCGGCAGCTTTCTGTAGTTTTTATTTTCCTCATTAGTTACAGTAAAAATCAGCATATCCACCGCAACTGATGGTTTCTCATACGCGTTGGCATCGTAAGATGCCAGAAACTGCTCCTCAGTTTGACCCTGCTTATTTACAATTCTCCCATAGTTCATTAGCATCACCATCAAATAGTTTTATTTTGTTATTATCATGTTGTTAATATCATAATAATCCAATTCCCTTTCTTTGTCAATATATTTTTAAAAAAAAATAAAAAATATTTTAGAATTATGAACAGCAAATTCAGGTCAAGATCTCTGTAATTTAAGTAACATTGATTATGAAACTACAATTTGATAAAATTTGTGTATATTAAAATAAAGTAGAAAGTTGGTGCTCTGTTTAAATGGTTTTATTTGTGACAGCCTTAATGATAGAAGCCCTTCCCATAATCGAACACTTTAAATTAAAAAGGGACATGGATATACATGAGTATGCGGTTTATAAAAATCAGGACATGGTTCTGATTGTCAGCGGAGTTGGAAAAATACGAAGCGCCGTTGCATTGGCCTACCTATATGCAAAAACTGGCGCAACGGAAAAGGATATTGCAATTAATATTGGTTTTTGCGGTGCGAGCAATAAAAAATATCCTCTTGGCACCTTACTGATAATTAATAAAATCATAGATATGGACACCGGGAAACATTACTACCCGGATGTTTTTTTCGGCCGGCAATTTCCAAAGGAGAGCCTCCACTGTTATTCGAAGGTTCTACAAACAGCAGATATGGATAAAAGGGACCAAGGGCCGGATATTTTTTGTGATATGGAATCGGCAGGTTTTATGGAAGCTGCAAAAAAATTCTTTTACGCGCACAATATTGCGGTCTTAAAATTAATATCCGATTATTTGGAACCTGATAACTTAAATAAAACCCAATTGAAAGGCTTCGTACAAAAGCATTTGTCCAATTTGGAAACCATCATTAACGAATTGAAACAAATAAATACCAATTGCCAGGAGTTTTCATTTACCGAAGAAGAAAAGGAAGTATTCATTAATCTTTCTCAAAATCTGCAGTTTACCGAAGCAATGAAACAAATGTTTATAAAAGAAATGAAAATCTATAAGTTAAAGGGTGGTAATCCCCTGTCTATTTTAAAACCGTTCATGGATGAAAAAGCAAACACTAAAGATGAAGCAAAGAAGTTTTTTGAACAAATTAAACAAAGGAGCAGAGAAACAAATGTTTAATACAATCTATGTGGAAGAAAAAGCCTATGAATACCCAATTACCAAACATGTGCTGGAAAAGTTTAGCGACTCCACCGTGGTCACCATTCGCCATTATAAAGATGTTTTCAATCGTCCAAAACAACACCATCTAATCCAAAAGAAATATCAATCCCTTATCCTGGCCGTAAAAGACAGGCAGCTTATATATAAAGGGCCCGATATTTGCCAAAATTTTTCTCATACCAATTTTTATTATACTTCTTTTTTGCTAAACTGCCTGTTTGACTGCGAATATTGCTTCCTCCAGGGCATGTATCCTTCTTCCAATATAGTTGCCTTTGTAAATATCGAGGACTTTCAAAAGGCTATAGAAGAAGCAGCTTTTGAAAAACAAATTTATCTGGTCATATCCTACGATACTGATTTGATAGCCCTACACAACATCATTCCATACATGGAATATTTTTACGAATTTTTTGCAAATCATCCGAACATATTGGTGGAAATACGTACTAAAAGCGCCAATCAAGCCTTTTATATTAAATATCCGCCATTGGAAAACATAATTACTGCTTTTAGCCTTGCTCCAAATGAAATCATAAAAAGGTTTGAGCGAAACACCCCACCCTTAGAATCCAGGATAAAAGCAATTAAAACAGCAATGGAAAAGGGGTTTAAGGTAAGAATTTGTTTTGACCCGGTGTTTGCCCATCCGGATATGGGCGATGTTTATAAAAGATTCTTTGAGTACGTTTTTACCCAAATTGATCCCGATGGTTTATCAGATGTAGGATATGGTTTTTTCCGCATGTCAAGGGATTATTTTAAAAGAATAGAAAAAATCCGGACCAATTCCCTGCTTTTTGCAGAGGAATATTGCATAAAGGACGATATCATATCTTACCCTGAGTCTATAACGGAAAAGATTAGGAATGAGCATTTTGAAATTTTAACGAAGTATATAAAGAAGGAGAAGATATTTGCACTATGAAGATTGCAATATTAACCGGGGCTTCCCGGGGTATAGGACTTGCGCTGACAAAAAGGTTAATATGCATGGATTATAAGGTATACGGTATATCCCGTTCCTTTGAAAACATGGATTTTCACCATGAAAACTTTATACCCATCCGATGCGACGTACAAAATACCCGCGAGCTAATGGATAAAATAAACAGCATTAAGAAAGACGAGCCGGAAATTCATCTTTTAATCAATAATGCAGGAGTGGGATATTTTGGTCCTCATGAACAAATACCTATTGAGGGCATCCAGGCAATGGTGCGTACAAACCTGGAAGCTCCCCTGGTATTATGCCAGTTGTTGCTTCGTTCTCTTAAAAAAAGCCGTGGAACAATTATTTTTATCTCGTCCGTTACGGCAAAAAAAATCAGTACCCATGGTTGTGCCTATGCAGCTTCAAAGGCAGGGCTTTCTCACTTTGCAAACAGCCTGTTCGAGGAAGTAAGAAAACATGGTGTTAAAGTTACAGTCATACATCCGGACATGACAAAAACAAGCTTTTATGATAACCTGGATTTTACTTATGAGAATGAAGAAGATGCGGTCCTATTAGCCGAACAGGTAGCTGATGCAGTGGAATATGTTCTTAATACCGAAAGCAATATGGTGGTTAATGATATAACCTTACGTCCTCAAAAAAACAGGATAAAAAGAAAAGGTAGTAACACTTATATAAAGTAGTGAATACCATGATACTAGACCCCCCTATGCAAATTATTAAACCATTAAAGGAGTTGTTGCTTATATGTATTATTATCCCTACGATGCCTATGTTGCACAACCACAACAACCGCCATTGGGATTCCCCTGGTTTCCACAACCTGAAAACAGAATCATAGAAACAGGAACCACATTAAAAAATCGTACCGGAAGGTTAAGTATTCAATTTAGAAAAAATTTTACAAGACCTCCTGTTGTAGTCATCTCTCCTTATTGGAGGGGCCAGGGCAGTCAGGTAGGCTATGTGGAAACCATCGAGAGTGTTAGCCGGAACGGATTCACCGTGGTAAGCAATAATGCTGCTGACAATTACTATATAAACTGGATCGCTATTCAGGAAAATTAGCCCATGGTAACATAGTGTAAAATAATTGTAGGACATTTTAAGGATAAAAAAACAAGAGATCCTCACTTTTTGATAAAAAGTAATCACCATAAAAAACCTTTGAATAGGAGGATCTCTTGTGAATACTATTGTAATACTTATGTTCTTGACAATATACTATAACTACATTATAATACCTTTTAATAATAAGCACTGCAGTAAATCAGTGCTTAATCTCATGTAAAAGCAATTTAATATGCAGGCTTGATGGAGAATAATTTAAACTAAACGACATATATTAGAAAAAATAGACTATAAACATGTGAACATAAAGTATTTATTAAAAGGAGATGGGGTATATGGTTGAAAAAGAAATAATATTAACGCAGGAAGGTTTAAGAAGAATTGAAGAAGAACTGGAAGAACTTAAGACGATTAGAAGAAAGGAAGTAGCAGAGAGAATAAAACAGGCTTTAGCCTTTGGAGATATAAGCGAAAACTCTGAATACGATGAAGCAAAAAATGAACAGGCACGAGTAGAAGAGAGAATTGCAAAGCTTGAAGCCACCCTTAGAAAAGCTAGGATAATAGATGAGAGCGAAATAACCAATGAGGTGGTAAGCATAGGTTCTACCGTTAAGGTAAGGGATTTGGAGTTCGACGAAGAAGTGGAGTATACTATAGTAGGATCAGCAGAAGCTGACCCATACGAATTAAAGATATCTAATGAATCCCCTGTGGGAAAAGCTTTGCTTGGCAAAAAAGTCGGGGAAATAGTTGAAATACACGTACCCGATGGAGTTACTAAATATCAGATTGTAGATATCTACATTAAAAAAAAGTAATTGGGGGTTTTAGCATGACTGAAGACCAAAATCTCAATGAAATGCTGAAGATAAGAAGGGAGAAGTTAAAAAAATTAAGGGAGATAGGAAGGGATCCCTTCAAAATAGAAAAATATAAAAGGACTGCCTTCAGTAAAGAGATTAAGGATAATTATGATGAATATGAAGGAAAAGAAGTAAGCATTGCAGGACGTATCATGTCTAAGAGAACGATGGGCAAGATTACTTTCATAGATGTCCTTGACAGAGACGGCAAGATACAAGTGTACGTAAAAAGGGATATTTTAGGGGAAGAGGAATACGATATTTTTGTAACCTACGACATAGGGGATATAGTAGGAGTCAAGGGAGAAGTATTTAAAACAAAGACAAATGAAATATCAATAAAGGCAAAGGAGATAACCCTTCTCACTAAATCGCTGCAAATCTTGCCTGAAAAGTGGCACGGTCTAAAGGATC
>JAAYHJ010000087.1 GCA_012735465.1 Clostridiaceae bacterium | reverse complement strand
TACAATAGTATTCACAAGAGATCCTCCTTTTCAAAGGTTTTTGATGGTGATTCTATTGTATCAAAAAGTGAGGATCTCTTGTTTTTTTATCCTTAAAATGTCCTACAATTATTTTACACTATGCTTTTACGCAAAAAATAAAATAGACGATGGAGACCATCGTCTATTTTATTGACATTCTTTTATCGTTTAACGGGCTTCAACAACAAACTTAATTGCAGTTCTTTCCTCCCCATTAATATTCACTTCAGAAAAAGCAGGAATTGAAATAAGGTCAATACCATTAGGAGCCACAAAACCTCTTGTAATTGCAATTGATTTTACTGCTTGATTGACTGCAGCCGCACCGATAGCCTGAATCTCTGCAACATTATGGTTTCTTAATATAGCAGCCAGTGCGCCTGCTACAGCCTTAGGCCGTGATTGAGCTGACACTTTTAGTACTTCCACTTTATTAACCCCCCTTGTTTGCTTGAAAAAAATTATATTTATTAGATATAAAATGTAATAATAATCGACAATATATTATTATTCTATATCTAAAACTAAATTCCTGCTATTATTTTTAATTTATTTTAGCTTATCCAATGCATCCTTTGCTGCATTTTGTTCCGCTTCTTTTTTACTTTTACCGCTGCCATAGCCAATCACCCTATTACTCAGTTTCACGTCCACGTAAAATTCCTTATCATGATCAGGCCCTCTTTCTTTAATAATCTCGTACAATATTTTTTCTTCACCGTTTTTTTGCACGTATTCCTGAAGGATTGTTTTGTAGTCCTGAAAAGCGGTCCCATGTACTGCTTCCTCAATGGTATCGGCCAACTGTCCAATAACCCATTCTTTAGCCACATCCAACCCTCCATCGAGATAAATAGCAGCTATAACAGCTTCAAAAGCATCGGATAATATAGATACCCTGTTGCGTCCGCCGGTCATATCTTCCCCTTTACCTAATAAAAGGTACTTGCCAATACCCAGTTTTTTGGCACATTTTGCTAAGGAGGGTTCACAAACCACGCAAGCCCTTACTTTTGTCAGCTCACCTTCAGATAACTCCTTATAGTTTCTGAAAATATAATCGCTTACGGAAATGTTTAAAACAGCATCTCCAAGAAATTCAAGGCGCTCATTGCTCGATATATTCTTATGCCTATTCTCATTTGCATATGAGCTATGGATAACAGAAGCAGCCAGTATACTTATATCATTAAACTCATAGCCTATTTCTTTCTGAAACTGCATCAAATTATCTAAGAACTGCTTATTCTTTATCATATATACTCCTTTCAATTCAACCATTATTGACCAACTGTTACTGCTCAAATGTAACAATTCGTCATTAATGATTGAATACTTAACTTTTTAATTATCAATATTTATTATACATTTTTATTATGCACTGCGACCACAAAAAGTAAGCATGGCTTTTTGCGGTCGCAGGCAACCCAAGCAACGGAACTTTTCTATTGTTACAGTAAAGATATCTTTTTCAGAACAATTGTAGCATTGTGACCGCCAAAACCAAAGGAATTTGATAAGGCATAGTTTATTTCTTGCTCTCTTCCCTTATTTACTACGTAATCCAGGTCGCATTCAGGATCCGGATTTCTATAGTTAATGGTAGCAGGAATAAAACCCTCTTTTACTGCCAGTGCGCAGATGATTGCCTCAACAGCTCCCGCCGCTCCTAAAAGATGCCCTGTCATGGCCTTGGTAGAACTCACGGACAGTTTATAGGCATGTTCTCCAAATACCGTCTTAATGGCTGCTGTTTCATATTTATCATTATAAGGGGTTGAAGTGCCATGGGCATTTATATAATCAATATCAGTAGGTAAAATCCCCGCATCTTCTATAGCTAATTTCATAGCCCTTGCGCCTCCTTCGCCATCTGGCGCAGGCGCAGTAATATGGTATGCATCATCAGTTGAACCATATCCAACAACCTCAGCTATAATATTTGCTCCCCTTTTCATAGCATGCTCCAGTTCTTCAAGAATAAGAATACCGGCTCCTTCTCCCATTATGAACCCGTCCCGGTCCGCATCAAACGGACTGCATGCACGTTTCGGTTCATCATTCCTGGTAGACATTGCTTTCATTGAACAAAAACCGGCAAAGGACAGGGGCGTTATAGGCGCTTCAGAACCACCGGTAATAACTACATCGGCATTTCCATATCGAATGGCATTGAAAGAATCCCCTATTGCATTGGTTCCGGAAGCACATGCTGATACAACGGTTTCATTTACTCCCTTTGCCCCGATTAAGATTGCAATATGTCCTGCTGCCATATTTGCAATCATCATTGGAATAAAAAAGGGACTCACCCTTCCCGGGCCCCTGGTCATCAATATATTGTGCTGTTCTTCCATGGTCTCAATTCCACCTATTCCTGAACCCAGGATAACGCCTACCCTTTCCATATCTATCTTATTAAAATCAATCCCTGCATCCTCTATCGCCATCTTACAAGCAGCCACAGCATACTGGGTAAACCGGTCCATTCTTTTTGCTTCTTTCCTGTCAATATACTTTGTCACATCAAAATCCTTAACTTCAGCAGCTATTCTGCAAGGGTAATTGCTCGCATCAAAACGTGTTACATAATCGATTCCACAAACCCCTTCACGAACTGCGTTCCAAAAGTCTGTTCTTCCATGGCCGATGGGTGTTACGGCACCCACTCCCGTAATTACTACCCTTCTTTTCACTTAAAATTGCCCCCAATCCATCAAATAATACCATGATATTAAAAACACTTTTCGTATTAATCCGGTTAATTCAAAAAAGTCCCGTAAGGCGGGACTTTTTTGCTAAGTTAGCTATTCTCTTTAATATAATTTACCACATCACCAACCGTCGTAATTTTCTCTGCTTCTTCATCAGGAATCTCCAAATCAAATTCTTCTTCAAGAGCCATTATAAGTTCAACGATATCTAATGAGTCAGCACCCAAATCATCAATGAAGGAAGCTTCCATCGTAACATCATCTTCTTCAACGCCTAGCTGGTCCACGACAATTTCTCTTACCTTTTCAAATATCATATATTCACCTCCTTCCAAAACTGTAAATATTAAAGTAAATATCTGCTACATAATGATAATATTACATTACTAGACCACCGTCAATATGTATTACTTGACCTGTTATATATTTTGCATCTTCCGATACGAGAAATGCTATAACATTTGCCACATCTTCCGGTGTCCCGAACCGTTTAAGTGGAATGTTACGCATATATTCTTCCTTCATGGAATCAGGTAATTTATCAGTCATATCCGACTCAATAAAACCCGGGGCCACAGCATTGCAACATATGCCCCTGGGTGCCAGTTCCCTTGCTACGGATTTCGTCAGACCAATCAGTCCTGCCTTTGATGCGCAATAATTGGCCTGACCTGCATTTCCTGCGACTCCCACCACAGAGGATACATTTACAATCATGCCTGAACGCTGCTTCATCATGATCTTGGTTACAGCCTTTATAAAATTAAAGGCACCCTTAAGATTTACATCCAATACATCTTCCCAGTCTTTTTCAGTCATCCTCAATATAAGTGTATCCCGTGTAATACCTGCATTATTCACCAGTATATCCACGGTGCCAAACTCTTCCACAGCCTTTTGTACCACAGCCTTTACCTCTTCAATGCTTCTGACATCCCCTTTGCAAACTATAGCCTTTGCACCCATCTTATTAATCTCTTCGGCTGTTTCATAGGCACCTGCCTCTGAAGAGCTATAATTTATAACGACATTTGCTCCCTCTTGGGCAAGCTTTAAGGCAGTAGCCCTACCAATTCCTCTTCCCGCACCGGTGACAATAGCAGTTTTTCCGTTTAGACCCATTTTCATACCCCCATTCCCTTACAAGTGTTTTCAAGGGAAGACAAATCCTGAACATTAAAAATTCTTGCTCCTTTATCTATTTTTTTAACAAAACCGCTTAGGGTTTTGCCCGGGCCTACCTCTATAAAGGTATCCACACCGTCCCTCAACATTGTTCGAACGCTATCTTCCCAAAGAACACAGCTGGTAACCTGCTTGATAAGCAAATCCTTTATCTGTTCCTTGCTTTGAATATATTCCCCGGTGACATTGGCCACAACAGGGATGGACATATCATTTATATGAATATTTTTTAATTCTTCCGCCAGTTTTTCTTCCGCAGGTTTTAGCATTGAACAGTGGAAAGGAGCACTTACCGGAAGAAATACGGTGCGTTTGGCTCCCTTTTTCTTAGCAAGCTCACAGGCTTTTTCAACCCCCTTTACTTCACCTGCAATAACAATTTGTCCGGGGCAGTTAAAGTTTGCAGGTTCCACCGTACCTGCTTCCCTTGCCTGGTTACAGCAGTCAATTACATCCTCCCTATTAAGCCCCAAAATAGCTGCCATAGCCCCGACCCCAATGGGTACCGCTTCCTGCATAAAACGGCCCCTTTTTCGGACAATTCTGACGGCATCAGTAAAAGAAATAGAACCTGCAGCCACATGGGCAGAGTATTCCCCCAGGCTTAATCCCGCTGCCACGTCCGGTCTAATCCCCTTTTCCTTTAGCACTTCCAGGCACGCAATACTGGTTGTTAAAATTGCCGGCTGAGTGTTTTCCGTTATCTGAAGGGTTTCCTCATCCCCTTCAAAAACCATTTTTTTCATGTCAATTCCCAGTGCATCGGACGCAATACGGAAAACCTCCTCAGCCGCCGCGAAATTATCTGCCAGTTCTTTGCCCATGCCAACAGTCTGAGCACCCTGCCCCGGAAAAATAAATGCTGTTTTACCCATGCCAGCTCCCTCCGTAAATAGTTTTTATCCTGTCAATTACTTCGCTAATCCTTCCTATGAGATCGCTCATAATTTCACTGCAGGGTTTAATATCATCTATTAAACCGGCAACTTGCCCTGCCATTACCGAGCCGTTTACCACATCTCCATCCAATACCGCCGCCTGCAGCTTGCCCTTGCCCAGATTCTCCAATTCTTCTATAGTAGCTCGTTCTGCTTCTTTCTTCTCAAACTCCCTTGTAAGCTTGTTTTTTAAGGCCCTCACCGGATGGCCCGTGGACCTTCCTGTCACCACCGTATCCCTGTCCTTTGCATTTACAATTGCTTTCTTATAGTTTTCATGAGCAGTGCATTCGCTGGAGCATATAAAACGGGTTCCGATCTGCACTCCTTCGGCTCCCAGGGCAATTGCAGCTACCAATGCCCTGCTGTCTGCAATCCCCCCTGCAGCAATGACAGGGATACTTACTGCATCCACCACCTGGGGTACCAATACCATGGTAGTCAGCTCCCCAATATGGCCCCCTGCTTCCGTACCTTCTGCAATTACCGCATCCGCACCTTCCTTTTCCATTCTTTTTGCCAGTGCAACGCTGGGAATTACAGGGATCACCTTTGTACCATTGCTTTTTAGTCTTTCTATATATTTACCAGGGTTCCCAGCCCCCGTAGTAATAACGGGTACTTTTTCTTCATATACGACCTGCATAACCTCCTGTACAAAGGGTGACAGCAGCATAACGTTCACGCCAAAAGGTCGGTTTGTCATTTCTTTTGCCTTTTGTATCTGTTCCCTGAGCCACTCGGCCGGTGCATTTCCTGCTGCAATTATTCCCAGGCCGCCCGCATTGGATACCGCACATGCCAGCTCAGCCGTGGATACCCATGCCATACCTCCTTGTATAACAGGATATTGTATTCCCAATAAATCGCATACCCTAGTTTTCACCTTAATCCTCCTTATCTAAACCATCGAAGTGCTATCGAGCCCCATGTGAGGCCTCCGCCAAAGCCAACCATAACCAATAGATCATCATTTCTTATTTTACCTTCCTTCACTGCCTCATGCAGCGCCACGGGAATGGATGCTGCAGACATATTACCATATTTTTCAATATTAGTAAATATTTTTTCCCTGCTTACTTTCAGCAATTTTGCTGCTCCATTTACAATTCGTATATTTGCCTGGTGCGGTATAATCATATCCACATCATCAATACCAAGCCCTATATTATCCAGCACCTTTATAGTCGCTTGGGCCATTATCTTTACAGCAAATTTAAACACTTCGCTTCCGTCCATCCATAAGGTCCTGTAATTACCCGGCCTTCTCTTTTCCATCTCATGGTGTTCAACAGCCAGTCCCGGAATGGTAAGATTCCTGCCAATCGAACCGTCCGCACCCAAATGCATTGACAGTATACCGTACTCTTTATCGGTAGCCTTTAATACTACGGCACCGGCTCCATCCCCAAAAAGAACGCATGTATTCCTGTCCTGCCAGTCAACCACCTTGGACAAGGTTTCTGCCCCTATAACCAGTGCATTTTTATATTGCCCTGTTGCAATGAACTGACTGGCAATGGAGAGGGAATAAATAAAACCTGAACAAGCTGCATTTACATCAAAGGCTACAGCATTTATTGCCCCGATCTTATGCTGTACAATACATGCCGTGGAGGGTGTAAGCATATCGGCCGTAATGGTCGCCACTATTATCAATTCTACTTCTTCCGGTTGCATGCCGGCATCCTTGAGGGCATTCATAGCCGCCCGGGCAGACAGCTCCGAGGAGAATACATCCTCTTCTGCAATTCTCCTTTGTTCAATACCCGTTCTTGTCCTTATCCACTCATCCGACGTGTCAACAATTTTTTCGAGGTCAGAATTTGTGAGTATCTTCTCAGGCACATAACTACCTACTCCTACAATTCCGGCATTTCTAACCGTTTGATTCAACACAATCTCCTCCCGTCCTACAAACATAGCTCCTTATTTCATCAATAACACCGGTTTCAACAAATTTCTTTGCCTGTTTTATAGCGTAATAAAAAGATTTGGCCTTTGAACTTCCATGGACTTTTATAACGACACCATCAATCCCCAGCAAAGGTGCTCCTCCGTATTCGGTATAATCCATTTTCTTATTAAAATTTTTTAAGCCGCTTTTTACCATCAATGCTGCCAAATATGTAAATATATTTTTTGTAAATATTTCTTTAACGTTTGAATAAAACATTAAGCCCATGCCTTCCATAAGCTTTAGTATCACATTTCCCACAAACCCATCGCAGACAATCACATCCACAGCCCCGGCTGGGATTTCCCGTGCTTCTATATTTCCAATAAATGATATTGGTGCATCTTTTAACAGGGAAAAAGCCGCTTTAATCACGTCGTTTCCTTTTCCTTCCTCCGAACCCACATTCACCAGGCCAACCCGCGGATTCTTTATACCCACCACATTTTTCATATAAGTCGAACCCATGATACCAAACTGAAGAAGATTTTCCGGCCTGCAGTTTGTATTAGCTCCCGCATCGATAAGCAAAGCACAACCTTTTTCGGTCGGAAGAAGTGGCGTGAGAGCCGGTCTGTCCACCCCTTTTATCCTGCCCACCAACAGCAGAGACCCTGTCAGCAGTGCCCCCGTATTCCCTGCAGAAACAAAAGCATCCCCTTCCTTGCGCTTAAGCATTTTAAGACCCACTACCATGGACGAGTCTTTTTTGACTTTGATTGCCCTTGTAGGTATGTCTTCGTTTGTAATAATTTCATCGGCATTTATGACATGAACCTTATCAGCAGGGTATTCTTCTTTTTTTAGTTGAGCTTCTATAATCTCTTTCTTACCTGTTAAAATAATTTCAGCATCCAATTCCCTGGCTGCTTGAATACTGCCCAGTATAACCTCTTTTGGGGCATGATCTCCGCCCATAGCATCTACAATTATTCTCACCCTACTCCCTCCTCTTGATTTCCCCATTTAGAGAAACAAGAATAAATTTTCCTCTAAATACTTCTATCTGCTTTTCTTTTATTTTTACCCAAACTATATACCTATCTTCACGAATTCGTATAACTTCTGCTTTTGCAATTAATTTCGTCCCTGCATAAACAGGACTCTTGTACTTAATGTTTGCTACCCCAACAAGGGCCACCTGAGCATCAATAACGGCTATTGCCAATGTCTCCGCCATTGAATAAATAAAATGTCCACGAACGATCTTTGTTTTTTCGAACACCATGCTATCATCGGTTTCCAAAATTGATATACCACTTTTCCCAAGGTTAATATCTACGAGTTCTCCAACTATTTCCTTGCTGTGGATGGACCTTACTTTGCTATAGCTATTTTCCGCCACGATTTTTATTCTCTCCCGCAGCTCAGGGATCCCCAATTCCAGCCTGTCAAGTCGTATGGTAGGAACACTTACATTGAACAATTCCGCCAATTCTTCATCGGTTAAAAAAGGGTCTTCCTTCAGTCTTTTCTGCAGTTTAAGTTGTCTTTCTTTCTTGGAAGATATTTTTGCCATATTCCATACCCCACAATTAATATCATAAAGTACTATAACCTGGTTATAACGATTATTAATATTAGTATAATATATGATTGTAAAAATATCAATATGAAATTAAAAAAAATACATCTTATTACAACAAGATGTATTTTTTAACAAAATAAAGAAATTTATTCATTGATTTATTTTTGCATCTCAATAACCTTCCAATTTTTCACGAGGTAGTCCACTCCTGAAAGAACGGTAAAAACCACTGCCACAAACATAGTAACCTGTCCAAAGGAAAAACCAAATAAAGTAAAGGAAAAATCGTCAATAAGTATGACAATAATTGCAATTATCTGGGTTACGGTCTTAATTTTACCCCACATGCTTGCAGCAATTATAACCCCTTCTGAAACAGCTACAACTCTCAAGCTGGTAACAACAAATTCTCGGGTAATGATTATCATTGCAACCCAGGAAGAAAGTTTGTTTAATTCAACAAGGGAAATCAGGGCGGCCGTAACAAGCAGTTTATCCGCCAGGGGATCTACAAATTTCCCAAAATTGGTAACTTGCTTCCACTTTCTTGCAATATATCCGTCCAGTCCGTCGGTCACAGCAGCTATTATAAATACACCTACTGCAATAAAAGCCCCATAGGGAAACTGTGTAAGTAAAAAAAACATAAAAATTGGTACAAGAAATATCCGAAGCATAGTTATTTTATTTGCCAGATTCATCGAGAACCTCTCCTATCAAATCATATTCAGCCGATTTTTTTATAATTACATTTACAAGATCACCCAGCTTAAGTCTTGAACCACTGACGAAAAACACCTTACCATCTATGTCAATGGAATCTGCATAGGTACGGCCATAATAATGCTTTGACTGGGCATCATAACCTTCTACCAACACTTCATAAATTTTACCTATCTTCTTTTTATTGATTTCTCTCGAAATTGCACTTTGAAGCTGCATCAGTGCATTGTACCGGTGTTCCTTAATCGATTCATCAATCTGTTCTTCAAATTCTGCCGCAGGTGTATCTTCTTCCTGCGAGTACTTAAAAACCCCTACCCGGTCAAAGCGGATATCAGAAATAAACTTCTTTAGTTCCTCAAAATCTTCCTCCGATTCTCCCGGGAAACCTACGATGATGGATGTCCTCAGTGCAATATCGGGTATTTTATTTCTAATCCTTTTTATCAGGGCAGCAATATTTTCTCCCGTACCCCTTCTGCCCATCCTCTTCAATATCCTGTTGCTGCTGTGCTGTATGGGTATATCCAGGTAATTGCATATCTTGCTTTGGGCTGCGATCGTATCAATAAGCTCTTCGGTGATATCTTCCGGATAACAATAATGCAGTCGAATCCAGCGTATTTGTTCAATTTCGCATAATTTATTTAGCAATTCATGGAGCATATGTCTGCCATAAAGGTCAATACCGTACCGGGTTGTATCCTGTGCAATTATAATTAATTCCTTTACACCCCTCATGGAAAGGTTTTTGGCTTCTCTTACAATATCTTCCATGCGCCTGCTTCTATATTTTCCCCTTAATTTGGGTATTATACAATAAGTGCAGTGATTATCACAGCCATCGGCAATTTTTAAATATGCTGTGTAAAAAGGAGTGCTCTGCATGCGCGGCAGGCCTTCTTCCGGCGTGTAATCCGGCTCTCCGTACTTAAGCACCTTTTCCCCTTTAAAAGCAGCAAGAATGACTTCTGCAATCTCATGATAGTTTCCGGTTCCAACCACCGCATCCACTTCCGGAATTTCTTTTACAACTTCATCTTTATAGCGCTCTGCCAGGCATCCTGTTACAATCAGCAATTTACAATTTGCCCTTTCCTTATATTGAGCCATCTCAAGAATATTTTCAATGGATTCTTGTTTTGCAGAGTCAATAAATCCACAGGTGTTTACGATAATGATATCCGCCTTTTCCGGATCATTTGTAATTTCAAATCCTTTTTCCGACAGTAAACCCAGCATCACTTCGGTATCTACAAGGTTTTTGGCGCACCCCAGCGATACCATACCAATTTTATATCTCAATCTCACCACTTCTTCCTTTAATGCTAATCTTCGTCCCTGTTTAATTCTTCATCCAATAGCTCATCAATCATATCAAGGGAATACCCTTTCCTGATAAAATGATTTCTAATGCGCTTTAAAGCCCGTTCATCCCTATCTTTTACGGCAGCCAGCTTTTTTTGTATTAACGGCCTTAAGGTTATTTCTTCGTCATAATCCTGATTTGCCAATGCCTCCCGGATAATTCTTTCATCAACACCTTTTTTTATAAGCTCCATGTAAATCCTGTCGGGACCAAGTTTTCTAATATTTTGGGCATCTTTTATATACTTTTTTACGTAGTCCTCGTCATCAATATAGTTCAGCTCTTTTAGATGGCATATCACTTTTTGTACCACATCTTCATCAAATCCTAAGTTTATCAACTTTATCTTGATCTCATATTCAGTGCGCTTCTTAAACAAGATATGCTGAATTGCCTTTTTCTTTGCTCTTGTAAAATTGCAAACCTGATTGATTTTATCTATTTCCTCAACGGATATTTCTTTACCCACATACAAGTTTAACCTATACCAGTCCTCTTGCTCAATACTAAATTTATAATCGCCATCCACAAAAACCAACAGCCGGTCAGGATTATTTTTCTGATTTTCCACTGAAGAAATATGCACCTGATTTACCTCCAAACTTGAGTTTCTGCTACCAATAAAAATCATTACAGCCTCCCATATAACTACAGGAGGCCTTTACTATTATATACCCTTTATTCCGAATCTTCAATAGTATTAGAGGACGTAAAACTCTTCAAGAAAGCAAGATTAAAGTTTTCTCTAATCTTTTTCTCGATTTCAATGGCTATATCCGGATTTTCTTTCAAGAAATTCTTTGCATTTTCCCTTCCCTGGCCTAAGCGAATATCACCATAGGAATACCACGAACCGCTCTTACTTATAATATCAATATTTACTCCAATATCCAAAATATTGCCTTCCTTTGAAATACCTTCCCCGTATATAATATCAAACTCTGCTTCTTTGAAGGGCGGTGCAACTTTGTTCTTTACAACCTTTACCCTTGTCCTATTACCTATGACCTCATTCCCTTGCTTTAACGTTTCAACTTTCCGGACATCTAAACGAATGGAGGCATAAAACTTTAATGCACGGCCTCCGGGAGTGGTCTCCGGGTTGCCAAACATCACTCCCACTTTTTCCCTTAACTGATTAATAAAGATAGCCGTGGTCTTTGATTTGCTTATAACCCCTGAGAGCTTCCTCATTGCCTGAGACATCAACCGCGCCTGCAAACCTACATGGGAATCACCCATTTCACCGTCAATTTCTGCTTTTGGTACCAAAGCTGCAACCGAATCAATTACAATTACATCAATAGCTCCACTGCGTACCAAAGCTTCCGCAATTTCCAGTGCCTGCTCCCCGGTATCAGGCTGGGATACAATAAGGTTTTCTATATTTACACCAAGCTTTTTTGCATAAGCAGGATCGAGGGCATGTTCGGCATCTATAAATGCTGCTTCTCCTCCTGCTTTTTGTGCTTCAGCTATAACATGTAATGCAACAGTGGTTTTACCTGAAGATTCCGGACCGAAAATCTCTACAATTCTTCCTCTGGGAACGCCTCCTAACCCAAGGGCAATATCAAGGCTTAGAGCACCTGTGGGAATATACTCAAGATTCAAATGGGTCGTTTCTCCCAGTCTCATAACAGCACCTTTCCCAAACTGTTTTTCAATTTGGTTAAGGGCCATTTCTAACGCCTTTTTCTTCTCAATCATTACTTTTCCCGCCTTCTTATTTTAAATGTGAAATATTTAGAACAAGTGTTCTTATATATTATACTTTATTGTTCTATATCGGTCAAGCAATTTTGTAAAATATTTCTTTTTTTAGGAAGGTAAATTATTGCTCCAATAAATACAGTCGAATCATGTCCAGTGCATACATGGTGGATAAGTTCCGGATTCTCTCCCTGGTTCCTGAAAGGTGCAGCTCTTGGTACCAACTTTTATCAGGGACAGCCATGCCAATATATACAAGTCCCACCGGTTTTTTGCTTGTTCCTCCCCCGGGTCCTGCTATGCCTGTAATAGCAATGCCTATATCCGCTTTATATCTGTTCCTTATCCCCTCAGCCATTTCCAATGCAGTCTGATGGCTCACAGCGCCGAACTTATCAAGTGTTTCTTGTAAAACCCCCAGAAGTTTCACCTTTGACTCATTGCTATACGTGATAACACCGGTATTAAAACACTGGGATATGCCGGGAATACTGGTAATCTTCTGGGCCAGCAATCCCCCCGTGCACGATTCAGCAGTAGCCAGCGTCTTTTTTTGTTCCATCAGAAGCCTTGCCACCACCTGTTCAAGGCTTTCTTCATCAATACCATATATCCTTTTGCCAAGCCTTTTCCTTATTTCTTGTTCCAACGGCTCAATAAGTTTTTTGGCTTCTTCTTCATTTTCAGCCTTTGCCGTAATGCGCAAGGTTACTTCCCCCTGCTTTGCATAAGGAGTCACAGGCGGGTTAGTCTGGTTTTCAAAAATATCCATTAGTTCTTCTGCTAAGGAAGCTTCACCGGTTCCAAAAACCCGTAACACTTTTGAATAAATTATAAAGGGTGACCTGCTGCGAAGATACGGGTAAACATGCTGCTTAAACATGAGTTGCATTTCATTAGGCGGGCCTGGAAGCAAAATTACAATATTTTTATCCTTTTCTACAATGCATCCCGGTGCAGTACCCACATCATTGGGCAGCACAATACATCCTTCCGGCAGCATTGCCTGTTTTTCATTGTTAGAGCTCATGGGTCTGCACATCTTTTCAAAATACCCTTTTATTCTGTCAAGGCTTTCCTGATGGAGCTTCAGAGGTATATCCAATATTTTTGCTACCGTTTCTTTTGTTAAATCATCCTTTGTAGGACCAAGGCCTCCAGTTAGTATAACCACCTCTGCCCTTTGTAATGCTGTCCTGACAGTCTCTTCCAACCGCATTGCATTATCTCCTACCACTGTTTGAAAAAAAACATCTATCCCCAACTGGGATAACTGGACAGATAAATATTGGGCATTTGTATTCAAAATTTGACCTAAAAGCAGTTCCGTTCCTACTGCAATTATTTCTGCTTTCATACTAACAACCTCAGGTGCTGAAAAGAAAAATTTGCTTTATATTAATAAAAATTACTTGGTTTAGGGGGCATAATAGCCCAAGCTATTAAATAAGCAATTAATCCACCTACACCACCGGTAGATAAACTGACAATCACCCATATCAGGCGTACCAATGTAGAATCAATACCAAAATATTCAGCAATTCCACCACATACTCCTGCCCATTTTTTGTCCGTATCCGAAAGATATAATTTTTTCACTATTTATCTCCTCCATTCAATTTAAGTTTATATATAGAATACGGTAATTTGGATTAAAAAGTATGGCCAAATTACCTTTCAGGTACAATTTCTATTACTTCTGTTTCCTCAACAGCTTTATTTATCATTTCTTCAACATTCATATGGGACTCGGATTCCAGTAGCCTGCTTAGCTTAGGCTTCGTCTTTGGATGTTTTGGAACAAAAATAGTGCAGCAGTCTTCATAAGGAAGAATAGAAATGTCAAAGGTTTCTATTTTCCTCGCAATTGTAATGATTTCATCTTTATCCATACCAATCAGTGGACGGAATACGGGAAGTTCTACTGCAGCATTGGTTACCGCCAAGCTTTGAATGGTCTGGCTTGCCACCTGTCCTAAGCTTTCCCCTGTAATCAGTGCATTGGAACCACTTTTTATTGCTATTTTTTCAGCAATTTTCATCATCATTCTTCTCATAATTAATGTAAGCTGTTCATCGGGGCATTTTTCATGTATTTCCAATTGTATATCCGTAAAGGGCACAATGTGTAATATAATTTTGCCGCAGTAACCGGATAAGACCTTTGCAAGCTCAATAACCTTATCCTTTGCCCTTTCACTGGTATAAGGATAACTAAAGAAATGGACCGCTTCAATCTCAACTCCTCTTTTGGCAATCATCCAGCCTGCAACCGGGCTGTCAATGCCTCCGGACAAAAGCAAAGTTGCCTTACCATTAGTCCCGACCGGCATACCGCCTGCTCCTGGCACTTTTTCCGTATAAATATAGGCATGGGTATCGCGTATTTCAACATTCACAGTCACATCAGGATTGTTAACATCTACTTTTAAATGATTGATATTCCTTAAAATATGTCCTCCTACTTCACGGCTGATTTCAGGAGATTTTAACGGAAAGCGCTTATCGGCCCGCTTGGTCTCAACTTTAAATGTTTTACAATCCCTTAAAACAGGTTGTAAGTATTCTACTGCTTTTTCTTTTATAGCTTTCATATCCTTTGGAACCTTTGCCACTCGGCTTATTGAAACAATGCCAAACACCTTTTTAAGCCGTTCTATAACAGCCGTAATATTTATATTGTCTTCCATCGGTTCAATGTATATAGTTGCCTGGGAACGGCTGATCTTGATTTTACCCATATTTCTTAATGCTGATTTTATATTTCGTATAAGCCTGTCCTCAAACAACGGCCTGTTTAATCCCTTTAAAATAATTTCTCCGTATTTCACCAAAATCAATTCTTCCATTTTCTACCTCCGAACATATTTTCTAAGCTGAACCACAATTGCACTTAACTGTTCCACACAATATTCTATCTCCTCCATGCTATTTAATTCGGAAACGCTAAACCTTATTGCTCCTTCAATACATTCACGGCTAACGCCCATTGCAGTCAACACATGGCTTGGAGACGGTTTATTGGAAGAACAGGCAGAGCCTGTGGATACATATATACCTTTATCTTCAAGAGCATGAAGAAGCACTTCCGCCCGTATTCCCGGAAATGATACATTTAAGATATGTGGCGCACTCTTTCCTTCCAACTGTCCGTTTATGAACACATTGTCAATCTTTTCAAGAATGCGCTGTTTTAACCCTTCCTTTAGGCTGTACATTTTTCTTATTTTCTCATCAATGTTGTCAAAAATTAGTTCCACAGCTTTACCAAAACCTACAATACCCGGAACATTTTCCGTGCCCGAACGCAATCCTACCTCCTGACTGCCCCCGTAAACAATTGGCCTTATCAGCACCCCTTTATTCACATAAAGTGCCCCCACACCTTTAGGCCCATGCAGTTTATGCGCACTTATGGAGAGCATATCAATACCCATCTGTTTTGGTGTGAAGGGAATCTTGCCAAAGGATTGGACCGCATCTACATGAAAAAAGGCTTTTGATTTTTTGGCGTTTAAAATCCTCCGAACCTCTTCAACAGGCTGAATGGCTCCTGTTTCGTTA
The DNA here is from genome assembly GCA_012735465.1 of Clostridiaceae bacterium. Lineage (GTDB taxonomy): Bacteria > Bacillota > Clostridia > SK-Y3 > SK-Y3 > JAAYHJ01. Next base: position 1,062 of record JAAYHJ010000087.1, on the reverse strand, counting down.
TTGACATGCATTATGCTGACCAGTATTGTATCATCACGTATTTCTTTCTCCAGCTCTTCCAAAGAAATGATTCCATGACTATCCACAGAAAGGTAAGAAACCCGATATCCCATCTCTTCTAAGAACTTAAAGGTATTAAGCACAGAAGGATGTTCAATAGCCGTTGTAATAAGATGATTTCCCCTTTTTCGATGGGCCAAGGCAATACCCTGTATGGCAATATTATTTGATTCCGTACCGCCGGAAGTAAAGTAAATTTCAGTGTTCTTGACATCTAAAACTCTTGCAATAGCCTCACGGGCCTTCTTTATAGCCCGTTCCGCATCAATACCTTTTTTATGTAAAGAAGATGGGTTTCCATAATTCTCTGTTAACATTTCAACCATGGCATCCACTACATCCTTATAGGGCTTAGTGGTTGCACTATTATCAAGATAAACCTCTTTTCCCATCTTGAAACACCTCTCTCGGAAATAATAATTATAGTATTACCTAAAATTGCGCAAATTTTCTATTGCATTATTCTATAATAATTACCGTAATAGTGCAAGTAATTTAAGACACAGTCAATAAAAGGCTTTCATCTTTCAATAATCAATAATAGAACACACCAACTGCGTACAGCTTATTACCTTTGCAATAACTTATATTATTTCCATATTATTAATGAGGTTCGTTGTAAAATTAAATGCAACAGTAAATTACGATAAAAAAATTGACAACCATAGTGAGAAATCATGTATGATTAAGGTGAACAAACCAAAAAGACATACAGGAGGTTCTCAAATGGTTGTCAAAAGTAATTGTACCACAACTAAACGTAGATTTAAACACCTAAGTGTATATGAACGAGGACAGATAGCAGCTTTTTTAAAAGAAGGAAAAACACTACGATATATTGCTAAGAAATTAGGACGTTTACCAAGTACAATTAATCGGGAGATTAAGAGAGGTACAACGATTCAAATGCGATCTGATTTAACAACATATAAAGAATACTTTCCAGAAACCGGTCAGGCAGTTTATGAAAAAAATCGTATAAATTGCGGGGCAAAGTGTAAG